>JAAYZM010000159.1 GCA_012514835.1 Actinomycetales bacterium | reverse complement strand
GATAGCGCGCGAGTCGTTCCTCGGCGGGGGACTGCCGGGCCCCCACGTATGTGCTGACCGCGTCCGTCTCGAGCACGAGGCCCGCGGTGAGGCCAGCCTCCTCGGCGTCCGCGAGCGCGCCGAGGATGACGGGCACGAAGTCGTCACGGTGCGGGTGGATGCTCAGCCGTGCGCCGATGCCCAGCTGGGCGGGCGCCGCGGTGGGCGATTCGTTCTTCATGTCGGGGCCTTCCAGGCCCCAGGGATCCATCAAGCCCTGCTGGCGCGCGCCAGCAGATGCCCTCTTCCTACGCCGGTACTAACCGGATCAGGTTGACGGGTCTGCGGACTCTCCGCACTCTCAGCGCCGTGGGCGCTCCCCGGGGGTTGGCTCGACCCTACGCAGCACGTCAAGGCCTGTCCACACGACGTAGGCCGAAGGTCACTGGCATCCGATCGCGCTGTCTGAGACGTTGGCGGTGTGGGGCGGCACGGCCGTCTCACGTGGCGCAACGGTGCATCCCTCCGGCGCGCTCGCCGCGGCACACCCCGCCGCACTGCCCGACGACGTGCAAGGAGACCCCGTGCACCCTGACCTGCAGCTTCGGCTGTACTTCGTGCTCGAGCGCCAGCGTGAGCGCTCGCTCGAGAAGCAACGACTCGCCGGGGAGCGCGCCTCGCGATGCTCCACGACCGGCGCCGCCGCGAGGCTTCCGCACCTGCGCCGCCCGCCCCGCGCCCGCTGAACGGTCCCAGAGCTCCGCGGCATGTCGGAAGCTCGGGTCTTGGGCGAGCGCGCCCGCCTTCACGCGTCGGGTCAGCTCCAGGCCCGGAGCAGGTCTGCTGCAGAGAACGAGAGGTCGAACCCCGGAGCTGCCGCGCCGTGAGGGCTGGTAGGCGGCCTGCGGCTCGGGGAACTCGGCGTCGAGGCTCAGGCGAGTCGTCGTCACCAGAGAGCTGTAGAGGTCGGTGAGCGAGGCGCGCACGGAGCGTTCTGGGTCGCCTCCGCTCGCGACGAGGCTCGTCACGAGTCGCAGGTACCCGCCGGTCACGAGGTACGCGTCGAACACCGTGGCGGCGTGCGCACCAGGGAGCGCCTGTGCGACTTCGCCGGGATCGAGTGCGGGCACCACTTGCCGGTGTGGCTGGCCAGATCACCGCCGCGCGAGCCGGCGTCAGGTTACGAGTTCGCCTCGCGGCACACCCACCCGTCGGGCAGCTCGCCGGTCTCCAGGAACTCGTGGAGCACCTCGTGCGCGGCGGGCGGCAGGTCTGCGTCCGCGTGCGGGTAGATGATCGGCTCTTCCTTGGAGTTGTGCTTCTCCAGGAGGTCAAGCAGGTCCTGGCAGTGGCCCACCACCATGTCCCGGTGCGCGCCGCCTTGTGCCTCCGTGGCGAGGAACAGCTCGAGGGTGTCCATGGCCCGCCAGATCTGCCCGTGCTCGCGGTACATCACCATGAGCGGCATCGCGAGCGAAGGGCCCGCGAGCCACGGAAAGAGGATGTCCTCCTCGAGGTAGATGTGCCGGCGCAGGGCATCCATGGCCCGCGTCAGGGGTGCGGTTTCCGGGGGAGCGCCGTCGTCGGACCGCAGGCTCGTGACGAACTCCTCGATGCCCCCGTCGATCTCGTGGTGCTCGCGCGTGAGCGCGTCCGCGAGGAGCGTCACGCGATCGACGCGTCGACGGTGATGACGGCGCCCGCGAACAGCCGCGAGACCGGGCACAGCCCGGCCGCGTCGCCCACCACGCGCTGGAAGTCGCTCTCCGTGATGCCGGGCACCTGGGCGCGGACCTTGAGGGCCGACGTCGTGATGGTGGGCAGCCCGTCCACCTCGTCGAGCGTCACCGTGGCCTCGACCTGCAGGCGGTCCGCCGGGGTGCCGTTCTCACCCAGCTTGAGGGACAGGGCCATCGAGAAGCACGAGGAGTGCGCAGCGGCAGCGAGCTCCTCGGGGCTCGTCTTGCCGCCCGGGGCCTCGGTGCGCGAGCCCCACGTGACTTCCTGACCGTCGAGCACGCCGCTGCTGCTCGCCCCGAGCTGGCCGACCCCGGCGG
Organism: Actinomycetales bacterium; assembly: GCA_012514835.1. Classification (GTDB taxonomy): domain Bacteria; phylum Actinomycetota; class Actinomycetes; order Actinomycetales; family Cellulomonadaceae; genus JAAYZM01. The sequence goes on along the minus strand of JAAYZM010000159.1, from coordinate 5,580 downwards.
CCAGGCTGCCCTCCCAGGTGGTCTGCGTGGTCCGGCTGGCGATGCTCATGGCGACTCCTCGATTAATCACTGATGGAACAGTGATAAACCTACGCCGCCCGCCCGGGAAGCGAAAGAGGAGGTCCGGGGCTCAGGACGGCTTGGAGGCCTTGCCGTCGAGCCACAACGTGTCCGACTCGTCGCGGTGCGAGCCGCTCGAGCCCACGTGCTTCGCGTCGATCTGCGGGCCCTTCTTGATGACGTGCACCAGGGCCATGCCGTGGCCCCGCCCCAGCTCGTAGTCCGTCTTGAGCCACTCGAGGATCTCGCCGGCCTTGACGGACGGGTCGTCGAACCTGCGGGACCTCGCGATGTCCACGAGCTCTCGCGGTGTGCGGCCGGTCTTGTCCTCGATCGCGTCGAGGTAGGCCTGGAAGGACATGGTGGTTCCTCTCGGTGCAGGGCGGGGCTTGGCGGGGACAGGTCAGACGGGCGCGAGCGTGGACTCGAGGCGGGCGTAGGAAGCTTCCATGCCGTCGGTCATGCCAGTGGCGAGGATCATGTCGCGCGTCTCACGGTCGGGGTACGTGATGACGAGGGTCAGCAGGGTCGCGCCGTCCTCCTCGACCAGCGTCATGTCGTTCACGGTGCCGGGACCGTCCATCCCCACCATGCGCTCGGTGGTGACGGACCGGCGTGGCGGCTCGATCAGCAGGGCCTCGCCCTCAAAGCCGAACTCTTCGCCCTCGCCGGCGGTGTTGCGCCAGCCCCAGCGGTAGCTCTGGCCAGCCTCGGTGGCGGGGGAGCAGTAGGTCATCTCCCAGCCGTCGGGCCCGAGCATCCAGCGGCGCAGCAGCTCCTCCTCGTGGTGGGCGCGCCACACGAGCTCGCGCGGGCCCTCGATGAGGCGCGTGACGCGCACCAGGGTGTCCGTGAGGAGCTCGACCTGCGTGCCCTTGCCCTCGGCGAACTCACGCAGGCTGAGCAGGACGCGGTCGAGCTGGTTGATGGCGAGCGTCGAGCCCTCGACGTGGCCCATCGCCACGACCTGCTCGAGCGCCTCGACGGAGTCGAAGTGGTGGGTCGTGACCATGCGCGTGCCGTCGTCGGTGGGGGAGAGCTCGAGCACCATGCGCATCGCGGGCATGCCGTCCAGCTCCTCGCCGTCCTCGCCCACGAAGTGGTCCAGCGCGGTGTACCCGTGGGGCTCGTTGATCTCGAGGAACTCCCACTTCCCGCCCGCGTACTCACCGTTCGGGCCGGTCATGAAGTAGCGCGCGGTGCCGCCCACGCGCAGGTCCACGTGCTCGAAGGTGGCGGGCCACGTAGGCGGGCCCCAGAAGCGCTCGAGCTGGCGCGGGTCGGTCATGGCGCGCCACACGCGCTCGACGGGCGCGGCCAGATCGGCCGTCAGGGTGATGGTGCGGGCTTCGGGGTCGGGAACGACGTCGATGACGGGCATGGCGGCTTCCTCAGGGGGTGAGGTGGTGCGTAGGACCGGGTCCGGGATCGGGCTCGGGGTCTTGCTCGGGTTCTGGTTCGGGCTCGGCGAGGAACGCGTCGAGCCGGTCGACGCGTGCCCGCCAGAGCTCTTCGTACTGCGCGAGGAGTGCTCGCGCGCGGGCGATCATCTCCGGGTTCGCCCGGACGAGGCGCTCACGCCCCGCCGCGCGCTTGACGATGAGCTGGGCTGCCTCGAGGACCTCCACGTGCTTCTGGACGGCCGCGAAGGACATGTCGTACTCGGCCGCGAGCTCGGAGACGGACTGCTCCGCCGCGACGGTGCGGCGCAGGATGTCACGCCTCGTCGTCGTGGCGAGGGCGTGGAAGATGCGGTCGGTCTCGACATCGCTCAGCTCATAACGTGTAACCATTTGGTTGTACGTTATTCCCGCGCGAGGAGGCCGTCAATCCCTGCGCGCGCATTGGTGCCACACGTTCGAGCGTGACACGATCTCCCCTCGGCAGCGAGGGGAGCGAGAGGTGCTCGGACGTTGGCGCAAAGAGCGCGCCATCCGCAAGGTGAAGCCCGGGGACGGGCGCCCGCTCAAGCCGTTCCGGTGGTGGCAAGGGCTGTACCGCAGCCTCTACTTCCTCGAGCTCGCCGACGACGACGCCACACCCCACCTCTACGCCGTCGACGTGCCGTTCTTCGACCTCGACGGCAAGGTCGAGCTCTACCGCGACGGCGCCCAGCTCGCCCGCTCGACGGACCCCGCGACCTTCCCCGTGCTGGGCGGCCAGATCCAGGTCAAGACGTCCACGTACGGCCTGGCACGGATGCACTTCGTGTCCGACGACGGCGAGGAACGGGTGCTGCGCCCGCACGCGAGCTCGGCTGAAGGCCTCCGCGCGAGGTTCGGTGCCCGCTACCCGCGCACCAGCGCCGCCATTGGTGCGCTCGCGGTGGCGATCTTGATCGTGGGGCTCGTGCTCGGGCTGCCGCAGATCCTCGAGTGGGCCAGCGAGCTGCCCGTGATCGCGGACAACCTCGGCACCTTCACCTCGCCCATCACGCTCCCCGCGTGGGCCAACACGACCCTGCTGGTCTCGGGCATCGTCGCCGCGATCGAACGGGCCCTCACGCTGCGCAACCACTGGCTCATCGACGCCGACACCTGGTTCCTGGGCGACTGACCGGCCCGCTGCTCGCCGTCGGCCAAGCTTGCGCCGTCGGTCCCCGCCGGACCGCCGTCGGCCCGCTTCCCGCCGTCGGCCCTCGCTCAGCGGCGGACGGTGATGCTCGTCTTCTTGGTGGCCTTCTTGACCAGGGACGTGCCGCGGTAGGTGATCTTGACGGAGCGCTTGCCGAGCTTGGCGTTCTTCGCGAACTGCAGCGTGACCTTCGCCTTGCCCTTCTTGTTGAGCTTCACGGTTCGGGTCTTGGCGCCGGAGGCCTTGACGGTGACCTTGCCGCGCGGCGTGGTGCCGGTGGCCTTGACGGTCACGGTGAAGGAGACCTTCGCGCCGCGCTTGACGGTCTTCTTCGAGCGCTTGACCTTGACGCTCGGCTTGGCCTTCGCGACGGTCAGCTTGACCTTCGTGGAGGACGCCGCGAACACCCCGGCGACGCCCGCGTAGCGCACGGTGACGGTGCGCTTGCCGGGCTTGAGGGCCTTCTTCGGCACGTACAGCGTCGCCTTGCCGGCCTTGAGGGTGCCCTTGACGGTCTTCTTCCCGGCCTTGAGCGTGACCCGGCCGGTGGCCTTGCGGGACACCGTGATGGTGACCTTGGAGCGCTTGCCGTAGGTCTGCTTGCTGGCCTTCGCGGTGACCTTGGTGGAGGCCGCGACGGGGGCGAACTTCGCGACGCCCTGGACCAGCGAGTCGAGGTAGCCGCCCACGTAGAGCGCGCCGTGGCGGTCGAACGTCAGGGCGAAGTTCCGCCGCAGGTAGCCCTCGCCCACCGTGCGGACGTAGCGGCCCGCGGGCGTGAACTCCTGGACCCGGGACGTCATGTTGTCCGCGATGAACAGGTTCCCGGACGGGCCCACCACGATCTCGTTGGGGCGCGAGAACTGGCCGTCGTTGAGGCCGCCTTGCCCCCACGCGGTGCGGAACGTGCCGGTCTTGGTGAACTGCTGGACGCGCTCGTTGCCGACGTCCGTGACGAACAGCGTGCCGTCCTTGCCGATCGCGACCTCGCCGGGCTGGTCGAACTTCCCGTTCGCGGTGCCTTCGCCGCCGAAGGAGCCGAGGTGCGCGCCGGTGCTCGAGAACCGGTGGACGCGGTCGTCGTGCGCGTTGGTGAGGTAGACCGAGCCGTCGGTGTCGATCGCGATGCTGGTGGCCCAGGTGTCGTCGTCGGGCACGTCGTAGACGCGCAGGAGCGACCCGTCGCGCGAGTAGACGAGCACGCCGTTGGGAACGCCGTAGCCGATCGAGCCCCAGATCGCCACGTGCAGGTCGCCGTTGCGGGGGTCCACGGCGAGGGCTTGCGGGCCGCTGTACTCCGGGAGCGACCACGTCTTGGTGAGCTTGCCCTGGAGGTCGTAGCGGCGGACCTTCTCGTCCTCACCGGTGACGAACACCTCGTCGCGGGGGCTCGCGGCGGCGCCCGTCAAGGCGTCGGGCACGTAGGAGGTGTAGGTCCACTCGCGCTCGAACTGGTACCCGCCCGCTGCGGCCGGAGCGGAGCCCGCGGCTGCGTCGCTCGGTGCGGCAGCGGCGACCGGCGCCGTCACGAGGCTGAGGATGGCGACCCCGGCCAGGGCGGTGGTCAGCTTGGCGTGCATCAGAACCCCTTCGTGGCGAATCCGCCGATCGTAACGGCAAAGTGGACAAGGCGCCCCATTTCGCGGGGGTGCGGTGCTGTCCGACGGCGGGGTGCGGGCCGGTGTCACGCCCAGACGAGCTGCCCGTCGGGCCCGGGGTGGGCCGCTTCGCTGGGCGGGTGGTCCCGGAGCGCGCCGTCGTGCATGAGGTGCTGGACCGTGCGGTGGTGCTCGAGCGTCAGCACGTCCGCGATGATGCGCCGGTGGCAGCGCCACCAGACGGCTTCCGAGCACATGACGGCGGTGCGGGCTTCGCCGTCGTCGGACAAGAGCTTGTCGAGCGCGAGGCGGAACTCCGGCGAGCGCGTCCAGCCCGCGTACGCGCGGAACTGGGTCACCTGCCACCAGGTGTCGGGGTTGCTCGCGGCGTCGTCGGCGGTGAGGCGGCGGCGGCCTCCGAGGCGCTCGTCGTGGCGGTAGTCGATGCCGAGTGCGCGGGCGAGGTCCTCGACCTGCCCGGCCGCGGCGGCGGGATTGCTGCGCGAGCCGGGGTAGCGGCGCACGTCCACGAGGCGTTCGACGCCCGCGCCCGTGAGGAGGGCACCGAGCGCGTCGCGGTCGAGGCGGCCGTGGCCGAAGGTCAGCATCCGTTCGACTCTGCCACGGGCCGGGTGCGTGGGCTCGCTTGCATAGCCGAGCGGGGTGGGGTCGCCGCGCGTAGCGTTGCGGCCGTGGACACCGAGGGGCTGGTCGCGCCGATCGCGCGCAAGGCGTTGTCCGACGGCGTGACGCTGGCAGTCGCCGAGTCTCTGACCTGCGGGGCCCTCGTCAACGCGCTCGGCGCGGGAGAGGACTCCGTCGAGTGGCTGGCCGGGGGAGTCGTGGCTTACCAGACCTCCACCAAGGTGGACGTCCTGGGCATGGACCCGGGCGTGTACCCCTGCTCCTCCGAGTGCGCCGTCCAGCTGGCCGTCGGGGTGCGCGAGCTGCTGCGCGCGGACGTTGCCGTTTCCACCACCGGGGTGGGTGGCCCCGGGGCCGACGGCGAACACCCTGCCGGGACCGTCTTCATCGGGTGGGCGAGCGACCGTGGGGTCGGTCATCGGGCGTTCTCGTTCGACGGCGCGCCCGAGGAGGTGCTCGACCAGACCGTCGCCATGGCGCTGCGCGAACTACTCGGGCTGCTTGAGGGCGCCTGACGGGTTAGTTCAGGTCGTCCTCGACCAGGCGCGTGCGGGCGGTGTAGATCGTCAGCTCGGTACCTGTTGTGACGGTCTCACCTGTCCCTGGAATCTCTTGCCACGGTTCCAGCGCGCTTCGGCGGTACACGCCCTTCCAGTGTGTCGTGAGGATGGGTCTGGCCGTGCCACTGGCGGTGTACTTGTGG
>JAAYZM010000158.1 GCA_012514835.1 Actinomycetales bacterium | reverse complement strand
CACCTCGCGAACGACCTCGGGCTCGCGCGCGGCACCGTCAACAAGGTCTACGACGCCCTCGCCCGCGACGGCCTCGTCGAGACGGCGGGACGGCACGGCACCGTGGTCCTCGCGGTGACGCAAGGAGCGACGACGACGACGGACGACGTGGCGGCCGCTGCCGAGCACCTGGCCCTCGTGGCCCGCCAGCTCAACCTCTCGGAATCGGCCACCCACGCCGCCCTCTCCCGCGCCCTCCTGGCGACCCCCCGTCTCCCCCCATCGCCACCCCCCACGTCCGCTGACCTCGGCACCCGCAGCACCCGCAGCTGACTTTGGCAGAGTGCCTGCCTGGGTCAGCGGGGACTGCCGAAGTCAGCGGGCGGGGGTGGGGCCTTCGGCGCGCGAACGGATGCCGCGGAGCATGCCGATCGTCATGATCGTGCTTATCGCCTGGATGGGTTCCACCACGAGGGACGCCCAGCGGCGTGTGTATCCGTACCGCTCACGCACCACGAGACGGCTCGTCCCGTCGGGTCGCGGCACCAGCACGAACGCCCACGTGAAGTCGAACGGTGGCGACGTGGCCCCGCGCGCGACGGTTCCGTGCAGCACGAGGGCCCGGGGTGTGTCGACGACGACGGCCTCCAGGGCCACGTCCTTCGCGAGGGGGACGAGGCCGCCGACGGCGAGATCCTGCCACCGTTGCTCGATGGCGTCGGCGGAGTGGATGTCGAGCCCGAGTGTGTTTCCGAGCCAGTCGAACGAGTAGAAGCCACCCCGCCCCTGGCCGATCTGCACGAGCCACGGCCACACGTCCTCGGGCGGCGCCGCGATCGCGATGGCCCGTGTCGCCACCACGTTCGCGCGCGGCACCACGTCATCACCGGGCAGCCGCGCAGCAAGCTCGGCATCGGTCGCCCCGTGCGTGATGGCCCACCCGCGCAGGAGGGGCAGGGAAGCGACACCGCCGACGACGGCGCCCAGCGCGACCGCCCGCCCGGAAGGGACCGGGACGGGCAGGTGGATCCAACGACGCACGAGGCTCATGACTCCAGCCCATCATCCGCCGTCGGCCCGGACCCCCGCCCAACGTCCCGCGCGCAGGCCCCGGTGGGCTGAAGCCAGAAGACTTTGTGGCGCTATCCGCCACAAAGTCTTCCGCCCTCGCTCCGGCACCAGCACGGGCGCCCCCCTGTCCGCTGAGATAGGCAGTTCGGAACTGCCTATCTCAGCGGATAGGGGGCGGCTCGGGTTCGGGAGGGCTGCCGGAACTGCCTATCTCAGCGGGAGGTGGCCGGGAGCGCGTGGTGCGGGCGCGAGGGCGCGCAGCGTCGAGCGCAGGTGTCGCGGCAGCCCGGCCACGACGTTGTCGTAGGAGTCCTCGATCAGCTCCGCGGCGAGCTCGAGGTCCGTCGCGGCGCACAGCTCGACCGTGATCCAGTGCTTCTTGTTCATGTGCCAGCCGGGGTGGACAAACGCGTGCTCAGCGATCAGGAGCGGCACCTCGCGCGGCTCGGCCTTGACGTTGACGATCGGGTGCGGGCCCACGGCGTCGGCCTGCGTGAGGAGGGCGAACACCTTGCCGTGCACGCGGAACGTCTCGGCGCCGGGCCCGAACGGCTGGTCCACCGTGGCGCCCGGCAGCGCGAGCGCGACCTCGTGGCACCAGTGCGCCAGGCCCGCGTCTGACATGGGCTCTGTGTCGGTCACGCGCCCACCCTACGAGCGCCCACCGTCACCCGAGCGTGTAGTACGTGCCGCGCCGCTCCCCGCGCCGCACGAGCCGCCCGGCCGAGACCAGCTCGTTCAGCAGCTTCTCCGTCTCGCGTCGCGTGAGCTTCGAGCGTTCGCGGACCATCTCGTTGGTCACGCCGCCGCGCAGCGCGAGCTGGAGCACCACCTTCTGCAGCTGCCGGTAGGCGAGCCGCGGCCCCGCGAGCGGCGCGAGCCCCTCGGTGAGCACGTACGCCGCGCCACCCTGCAGGCCGCTCTGCTGGAGCAGCCCGCGATCGCGCAGCCCTTGCAGCGTGAGGCGCGCCGTGGGGACGTCCACGTCGATCGCGTCGCGCACCTTCGCGTTGGTGAGGACCTCGCCGCGCAGGGCCATCAGGAGCAGCGTGCGCTCGGCGTTCTCGAGCGGCCCGCGCTCCGACTCGGCGGCCCGCTGGGAAATCTCCGCGACCCACGCGCGCTCCTGAGGGCTGGCCTCGCTCGCGCTCGAGAGCT
>JAAYZM010000157.1 GCA_012514835.1 Actinomycetales bacterium | reverse complement strand
CGTGCACGTCTCCGGCCACGCCAGCGCCGGCGAGCTTCTCTACTGCTACAACATCGTGCGCCCGAAGAACGTCATGCCCATCCACGGCGAGCTCCGCCACCCCGTGGCCAACGGCGCCCTGGCCGTGAAGACCGGCGTGCCCCCGCAGCGCGTGATCCTAGCCGAGGACGGCGTGGTGGTGGACCTGGTGGACGGGGTCGCCAAGATCGCCGGCGCCATCCCGTGCGGCTACATCTACGTCGACGGCTCCTCGGTCGGCGAGATCACCGACGCCGAGCTCAAGGACCGCCGCATCCTGGGCGAGGAGGGGTTCATCTCGATCTTCGCCGTGGTCGACTCCGGCACGGGCAAGGTCATCGCAGGCCCCCAGATCCAGGCGCGCGGGCTCGCCGAGGGCGACGGGGTGTTCGAGGACATCTTGCCGCGCGTCACGGCCGCCCTCGAAGAGGCCGCCGCGAGCGGCTCGGCGGACACGCACCAGCTCCAGCAGGTGATCCGCAGGGTCGTGGGGTAGTGGGCGTCCGGGCGGCTGCGCCGTCGGCCCATGATCATCCCCGTGGTCGTCGAGGCCTAGACGCTCTCGTCGGCCCGCTCCTCGCGCCCGATCTCCTCGAGCACCTGGACCTGGCTCCCGCGCCGCCCCGCGAGCGCGGAGCCACCCAGGATGAGGAGCGCGGCGGCGGCGACGAGCCACGTCAGGGGCTCGTCGAGGAACACGGCACCGAGCACGACGGCGACGAGCGGGTTGATGTAGGCCACGAGCGTGGACCTGGGCCCGCCCACCTCGGCGATGAGCGTGAAGAACAGCACGAAGCCGATCGCGGTGCACACGACGCCGAGCCCGGCGAGGGACCAGAATGCCCCCGCGCTCGGGACCTCGAGCCCGCCCTGGAGCGCCACGACGGGTGCGTAGACGAGGCCCGCGAGCACGAGGCACGCCGTGGTGAGGGGGACCACGGGCACGTCGCGCAGGTGGCGCTCGGCGATGAGCGGGGCGAGGGCGTAGCCGACGGCGGCGAGCAAGAGCTGGACCACGGCCCAGGTGTGCCCCTGCGCGGTGAGAGGGCCAGTGAGCACGGCGACGCCACCGAGGCCGACGAGGAGCCCGATCCAGCGTCCCGCGGCCACGGGCAGACGGTCGCCGAAGAGACGACCGCCGACGACGGCGATCACGGGGACCGCCGCGATGAGCAGCCCCGCCGTGGCCGAGTCCACGTCGCGCTCGGCGTTCGTGATGAAGAACCACGGGCCCACGATCTCGAGCGCGGCGAAGCCCGCGACGGCCGGCCAGTGTCCGCGCAGGGGTCGCGAGCCGCCCTGGCGCAGCGCGAAGGGCAGCAGCACGGCCGCCCCGATCACGGTGCGGGCGAGCACGATCGCGGCGGGGGAGACCTCCGCGACGGCGATCTTGATGAGGAAGTACGGGGTACCCCACACGATGCCCACGGCCATCAGGAGGGCCCAGCCGCGTCTGCTCATGCGCGGGAGCCTACGAGAGCGGGACCGACCTCGCGCAGGGTTTTCGCGAAGCGCGCCGTGCGCTCGTCGTCGCTGCCCGGGGCGAGCCCCGCGAGCTCGAGGCTCACGAGCCCGTGGACGAGGCTCCACAGCGCGAACGCGGCCTCGCCCGGGGCGGGGTGCGCGGGTGCGGTGCGTTCGACGGCGTCCCGCAGCACCGCGAAGGTGGGCTCCTCGACGCCCCGTCCCGTGCTCGGTGCGACGTCGAACATGACGCGGTAGAAGTGCGGCTCGGCGAGCGCGAACGCGCGGTACGCGAGCCCGAGCTCGAAGAGGTCGCGATCTGGGTGGTCCGTGTGCGGGACGGCGGCGAGGTGGGCGGCGAAGCGCGCGAAGGCTTCGTGCCCGACGGCGGCCACGAGGGCGTCGCGCGAGCCGAACAACCCGTACACCGCCGAGGTCGAGGTCTCGGCGCCGCGGGCGACGTCCCGCAGCGAGAGCCCTCCGGGCCCGTGCGCGGCGATCGCGTCCGCGGCGGTCTCCAGGAGGCGGGTGCGCAAGGCGTCGTCGTAGCGGCGGGGTCTGGCCATGGTGGCGATCCTAGGGTCTTGACACGACCGGGGCAAACAGTGTTACGTAACAGTGTTACGACTCACCCCGGAGGCAACCGTGCTCGAGCTCACCGACCCCGCCCGCATCACCGCCGCGCTCGTCCTGCTGTCCGTCGTGGGCATCGAGAGCGGCGGGATCTTCCTCGTCCGCCTCGCAGGTAGTCGCGAGGGTGCGACCGACTTCCAGCGCGCCTTCTACCGTGCCGGCCACGCCCACGCGGGCGTCCTGGTCACCCTCGGCCTCGTATGCCTGATCCTCACCCACGCGACTGCGCTCACGGGCTTCTGGGCGTGGCTCGCCTCGAGCGGGGTGCTCGTGGCCGCCGCCGTGATGTCCGGCGGGTTCTTCGCCGCCGCGGCGGGGCAAGGGCGCACCAGGCCCAGCCGGTGGGTGGGGCTGCTCTGGCTCGGCGCGACGTTCCTCGCAGGCGGGGTCGTGACGCTCGGCGTCGGCCTGCTCTCCGCGTGAGCCCGAGCGACACGAGAGCCCACCTGCGGCGCTCCTGGGGCGCCGGGCACTACGGTGGGTCCGTGGCGACCCGGACGTCTTCCCCCGGACGGAGCGCCCCGACGAAGCGTGCGCGCGCGTCGGGCGCAAAGTCGAGCTCGCGCCCTGCGGGGCGGTCAGAGCGTCCTTCGAGCGTTCCCAAGCAGCGGTCGCTGCCGGTGCGCATGGTGCGCGGCGTCTGGATGGGGGGAGCCCACCTCGTGGGCGGCACGGCGCGCAAGATCGGTCAGGGCGCGCGCGACCTCGACCCGGCCCACCGCCGCGACGGCGTGGCTTTCGCGCTGCTCGCCCTCGCCGTCGTCGTCGCCGCACGTGAGTGGTGGGGGCTCGAGGGCACGTTCGGTGACGTGGTGCACGCCGTGGTGGGCGGGACGTTCGGCCGGGTGGCAGTCGCCGTGCCGCTGCTCCTGCTCGTCGGGGCCGTGCGACTCATGCGCCACCCCGAGCGCACGCAGGAGAACTCCCGGGTCTCGATCGGACTCACGGCGCTCGTGGTCGCCGCGTGCGGGCTCGTGCACGTCGCGGAAGACCTCCCCGCGCCGGCCGACGGGATCGCGGCCGTCCGGGACGCCGGGGGCGTGATCGGCTACCTCGTGGCGACCCCGCTCGTGGCGGCCGTGACGATCCCGTTCACCGTCGCGCTGCTCATCCTGCTCGCGTTCTTCGGCATCCTCGTGGTCACCAAGACCCCGGTCCACATGATCGTGCCCCGCCTGCGCGCGGGCTACCGCCGCCTCACGGGGCAGCACGAGGTCGAGGGCGAGGCCGACGAGGACGCCCCGCTCGTGATCAACCACGGCCACTCGGCGCTCCCGGAGGACGAGGCGAAGACGAAGCGCCTCTCGCTGCGCGAGCGGCGTGCCAAGCGGGCCGCGGAGAAGGCCGAGGCGGAGCTCCTCGAGCAGTACCGCGCCGACGAGGCGTTCGAGCAGGCCGCGTACGTCGAGGAGGACCACGACGACGAGGTGGTCGAGGACGTCCAGGACGACGTCGCCACCGTGGCGCTCGGCGTCGACCCCGCGACCCCCGCACCCCTCGCCGCCCCGCCCACCTCGGGGGTCCCCGCGGGCACGCAGCCCACCCTCGAGGGCGACTACCTGTACTCGCTGCCCGCCGAGGACTCGCTCGCCAAGGGCGCCCCGCACAAGGTGCGCTCCGCGGCGAACGACCGCGTGGTCGAGGCGCTCACCACCGTGCT
>JAAYZM010000156.1 GCA_012514835.1 Actinomycetales bacterium | reverse complement strand
TCGTCGACCAGCACGAGGTCGAACGGCGCAAGACTGGGGTCCGCATCGATATGGTGCGCGGCGCCGAGCAGCATGTCGTCGAAGTCGATCGCGCCTTCGGCCGCGAGCGCCTCCTGCCAGCGAGCATGGATGGGCCAGAAGATGTCGAGGAACAGCCTCGACCGGCCGGTCAGCTTCCCGGCGCGCTGAAGCACCTCCTCGGGCGAGAGCGCCGAGGACTTCACGTGCGACATGAACGTCCGCACGAGACCAGCGAGACGTTCGTGCTCGATCGGCGCAGCACCGGGGACGGGACGGCTCGGGTTCCAGTCGAGCTCGAGTCCCGCGTCCCGCAGCTCCTTCTCGAGCTTGATGAAGCCGTCGCCCGCGACGATCTCGTGCCACGTCGTCTCGACAAGCCTCGTGCCGAACCGCTCGTGCGTCGCCTTGCGCCACGCCATCGACTCCGTGTAGCCCTCGAACTCCTCCGGGGCCTCGCCGTCCGGACCGATCGCCCAGTGCTCGTGCCACACGTCGACGTCGGGGTAGAAGAAGTCGGGGCGGTACTGCGCGTGCTCGGCGTCCGAGACCACGTGCGAGTACGGGCGCTCGTACTCGTAGCGCACGCCGTTGAGGTACAGCCAGTCGGCGATCAACCGCTCCCCCGCGCTGCGCACGGTCTCACCCTGAAAAGTTCTGAAGCCTGTGAGCCCGGCACGGGGGTCGTAGCTGTCCGGCTCGTCGTCGTCAGTGACCCGCCCGTAGAGGAACCGGAACACGTCCCAGCGGTAGCGGAACTCGGGAGACTCGTCACGCAGCTGGTCGACGATCTCGCTGATCTTCTCGAGCTCACGCCCCTGATCGACCCACCGCGCGATGCTCGGCTTGTGGCCGGTCGCCCGGCCGATCACGGCCCGGCCGAAGGAGTGGAAGGTGCGCACCTGGACGCCGTCGGCGGGAAGACCACGCGCCGCGAAGCGCGCCCGGACCCGCGCAGAGAGCTCCTCAGCCGCGGCGGTGTTGAACGCAAGCATGAGGATCCGCTCGGGCGGCACCAGGCCGCGTTCGACGGCGTACGCGGCGCGCCCGACCATGACGGAGGTCTTGCCCGACCCGGCAGCGGCGATGACTCGCACCCGGTTGTCGAAGGTCACGACGGCGCGCGCCTGCTCGGGTGTGAGCGGGCTCTTCTCGACGGTGTCGAGGAAGTCCTTGCGGTCGCGCCGCTCGGCCTGGACGATCCGCTCGTTGACCTGGGCGATCCACGCCGCAACGTCCGCGTTGAGCAGCCGCAGGGCGAGCTGCTCCCCCTCGACGAGGTGCGCCGACCACCGGCGGTGATCAGCGGCGACACGCCGCCCCATTACGCGAGGCACCGGAGGCCGACCAGTCAGGACCTGCGCGACTGCGCCGTGCGGGATCCATACCCCGCGCGCCTCGTGGTCCGCCACCAGGTCCCACATCCGTCGCGCGTGCTCGACCACGGGCACGAGCGCCGCGGCAAGCCTGATCGCGGCCCTCAGGGTCCGCGCCTGCCTGCGGGGGACTCGCCCGAGCTCCCCGACGTCCCCCGGCAGCGCAAGAGAAGGACGCCACCGGCCGGTGAGCACGAACGTCGTCGGGGCGTCCCGCGAC
>JAAYZM010000155.1 GCA_012514835.1 Actinomycetales bacterium | reverse complement strand
TGAGCATGTTCGGGTTGTTCGGGTACACGTTGAGTGCGCTCATGTAGCGCTCGACGATCTCGTCGATCTCCTTGCGCGGCACCCGGCGCCACACGCCGCGCACGGTCTGCACGGCGAGCGCGATGTTCTCGCGCACCGTGAGGTCGCCGATGATGCCCTCGCGCTTGCGGTCCTCCGAGGAGAACGCGATCTTCTGCCGCAGCGCCGCGTTGGGGTTCGCGAGGCGCACGGGCGCGCCGTTGAGCCGCACCTCGCCGCGCTCGGCGCGGTCGGCGCCGTACAGCAGCCGCACGGCCTCGGTGCGCCCGGAACCGAGCAGACCCACGAAGCCGACGATCTGGCCGGGGTAGACGGAGAGGTCGTAGGGCTCGATGCGACCGTGCTTGCCGAGGCCGAGGACCTCGAGCCGGGGGGCGTCGTCGTCGGACCGCTGCGCGACACGGTGGGCGCGTGCCTCGATCGAGCCGAGCTCCGCCTCGGTGCGCCCGATCATCTTGGAGACGAGCTCGAGGCGCGGCAGCTCTGCCGTGAGGTGCTCCCCCACGAGGCGCCCGTTGCGCAGCACCGTCATGCGGTCGGAGATCTCGTAGACCTGGTCGAGGAAGTGCGAGACGAAGAGGATCGCGACGCCGCGCTCCTTGAGCTCGCGGACGACGGCGAACAGCTCGTCGACCTCGCCCTTCTGCAGGGACGACGTCGGCTCGTCGAGGATGAGCACCTTCGCGTCGACCACGGTCGCGCGGGCGATCGCGCACAGCTGCTGGACGGCCACCGACAGGCTCGACAGCTCGGCGCCCGGGTCCACGTCCACGTGCAGGCGGCTCAGGTACTCGCGCGCCTGGGCGCGCATCGCCCGCCAGCTGATGAACGGTCCCACGCGGGGCTCGTGACCGAGCATGACGTTCTCGGCGACGGACAGGTTCCCCACGAGGTTGACCTCTTGGTAGACCGTCGAGATGCCCGCCTCCTGGGCCTCGTCGGTCCCGGAGAACCGCCGCTCGACGCCGCCGACCACGATGCGTCCGCTCGAGGTCTGGTAGACGCCCGTGAGCGCCTTGATGAGCGTGGACTTGCCGGCGCCGTTCTCGCCCATGAGGGCGTGGACCTCGCCGGGATACAGCCGGAAGTCGACGTTGTCGAGCGCCTTGACTCCCGGGAACTCGATGGTGATCCCCGTCATCTCGACGACGGGCTCGCGCTGAGGCATCTTCGCCCTTCCTTCGCGGGTGTGCCCGCGGGTGGGCCGGACAGGGGAGGTCCGGCCCACCGCGGGCTCGTCAGGGAACGTCTCAGAAGAGACGGGCGTCGATCGTCTCCTGCGTGATCGTCTGGTCGAACGTCTGGTCCACCACGATGGTCTCCTTGGCGACCTCTTCGCCCGCGTGCACCTTCTTGATCAGCTCGACGATCTGGTCGCCGAACACGGGGTTGCACTCGACCACGAAGTTGAACTTGCCGTCGTGGAGGGCCTGGAGGCCGTCACGCACACCGTCGACCGTGACGAGGATGATGTCCTTGCCCGGCACCTTGCCCGCGGCCTCGATGGCCTCGATCGCGCCCAGACCCATGTCGTCGTTGTGGGCGAAGATGAGGTTGAGGTCGGGGTAGGCCTGCAGCGCGGCCTCCGTGGCCGTCTTGCCCTCGGCGCGCGTGAAGTTGCCGGTGGCCTGGCCGATGATGTTCTCGGCACCGACCACGGCACCGAAGCCCTCCTGGCGGTCCACCTGGGCGCCCGAGCCGAGCGTGCCCTGGAGCTCGAAGATCTTGGCGTCGGGGTGGTTCTCCTTGACCCACTCGCCGGCCATCTCACCCTCGAGGCGGAAGTCCGCACCGATCCACGTGGCGAACGGGTCCTCGACCGTGGTGTCGACCGTGCGGTCCACGAGCACGACGGGGATCTCGGCGTCCTTGATCTCCTGGAGCACCTCGTCCCACCCGGTCTCGATGACGGGCGAGAACGCGATGACGTCGACGTCCTGCGCGATGAAGTCGCGCAGCGCCTTGATCTGGTTCTCCTGCTTCTGCTGGGCGTCCACGAAGGTCAGCGCGATGCCGTTCTCCTCCGTGAGGCTCGCCTTGACGGACTCGGTGTTGGCGGTGCGCCAGCCGGACTCGGCGCCGAGCTGCGAGAAGCCGACGCTGATGAGGTCGCTGTCGCCGTCGCCGCCACCGGAGCCGCCGCACGCGGCGAGGGCGAGGACTGAGACTGCCGCGGCTGCGGCGATGCCCGTGCGGGCGAACTTCGAGTGGAACATGGTTCTCCTCCTTGAGAGCTCCAACTGAGTGAGCGTTAACATCCCCCGGACGTCACAGGCCCTGCGCGAGCCGGTAGTACGCCTGGTTCCAGCGGACCTCGCGAGCGAAGCCCCTGATCGTGGTCTCCTCGTCGATCACGAGGAGCTCGGTGCGGGCGATCTCGGCGAAGTCCGCGAAGACCTCGACGCCGAGCGCCGTGCTCATCACCGTGTGGTGCGCCGCACCCGCGGTGAGCCATGCCTCCGCCGACGTGGCGAAGTCGGGTCGCGGCTGCCACACCGCGCGCGCCACGGGCAGCCGAGGCAGCTCGTGGCCCGGGTCGACCACGTCGACCGCGTTGACCGTGAGCCGGAAGCGGTCGCGCATGTCGGACAGCGCCACCACGACCGCCTCGCCCGGGTCCGTGTCGAACACGAGCCGGACCGGGTCTTCCTTGCCCCCGATACCCAGGGGGTGGATCTCGAGCTTCGGCCGCCCCGTGGTCAGGGACGGGCAGATCTCGAGCATGTGGGCGCCGAGGATCTTCTCCGCGCCCGGCGTCAGGTCGTACGTGTAGTCCTCCATGAGGGAGGCCCCACCAGGCAGTCCTTCCCCCATGACCTTCGCGGCGCGCACGAGCACCGCCGTCTTCCAGTCCCCCTCCGCACCGAAGCCGTAGCCCTGCGCCATGAGGCGCTGGACCGCGAGCCCGGGCAGCTGGCGCAGCGCGCCGAGGTCCTCGAAGTTCGTCGTGAAGGCCTTCGCGCCGAGCGAGGTCAGCAGCGTCTCGAGCGCGACCTCCTGGCGCGCGCCGTAGCGCAGCGACTCGTGGCGGTCCCCGCCGCGGCGCAGCTCCGGTGCGACGTCGTACAGCTCCTCGTACTCCGCGACCAGCCGCGTGACGTCGTCGTCGGACACCTGGTCCACCGCGGCGACGAGGTCGTTCACGCCCCACGTGTTGACGCTCACGCCGAAGCGCAGCTCCGCCTCCGTCTTGTCGCCCTCCGTGACCGCGACGTTGCGCATGTTGTCCCCGAAGCGCGCGAGGCGCAGCTCGTGCGTCGCGGCCCAGCCCGCGGCGGCGCGCGCCCACGTGCCGATCCGCTTCGCGACGGCGGGGTTGGAGACGTGCCCGACGACGGTCTTGCGGGGCGCGGCGAGCCGCGTGGCGATGTACCCGAACTCCCGGTCGCCGTGGGCGGCCTGGTTGAGGTTCATGAAGTCCATGTCGATCGTGGACCACGGCAGCTCGACGTTCGCTTGCGTGTGCAGGTGCAGCAGCGGGGTGCGCAGCGCGTCGAGGCCCGCGATCCACATCTTGGCCGGGGAGAAGGTGTGCATCCACACGATCACGCCGATGCACGCGTCGTCCGCGTTCGCGTCGAGCGCGGCGCGGCGGATCGAGGCGGAGTCCTTGAGGACGGGCTTCCACACGACCTTGGCGGGCAGGTCCGACGACGCGTCGAGGGCGCGCGCGATCTGGAGCGACTGCGCGGCGACCTGGCGCAGGGTGTCCTCGCCGTAGAGGTCCTGGCTCCCGGTCAGGAACCAGACCTCGCGCTCGGGGTAGGCCTTCGTGGTCACGCGTCCTCCTGCTGTGCGTCGTGCTGTCCGTAGACGTTCTGGTAGCGCTCGTAGAGCGAGTCGATGTGCTCGTCCGCGATGGGCAGCGGCTCGCCGAGCTCGCGCGCGAGGTGCACCGTGCGGGCGACCTCTTCGCACAGCACGGCCGACTTCACGGCCGCGCGCGCGTCCTTGCCCACCGTGAACGGGCCGTGGTTCTGCATCAGCACGGCGGACGAGCGCGAGCTGCGCAGGGTCTCGACGATCCCCCGGCCGATCGAGTCGTCACCGATGATCGCGAACGGCCCGATCGGGATCTCTCCGCCGAACTCGTCAGCGATCATCGTCAGCACGCACGGGACCGGCTCGCCGCGCGCGGCCCACGCCGTCGCGTACGGGGAGTGCGTGTGGACCACGCCGCCCACCTCGGGCATGTGACGGTACACGTACGCGTGCGCGGCGGTGTCCGACGACGGCGCACGGTCGCCCAGGACGAGCGCGCCGTCCCGGTCGCACACCACCATGGACTCCGGGGTCAGCTCGTCATAGCTCACGCCCGAGGGCTTGATGACGAACATGTCAGTGCCGGGGACGCGCTCGGAGATGTTGCCAGCCGTCCACACCACGAGCTGGTAGCGCGTGAGCTCGGCGTGCAGGGCCGCGACGTTCGCGCGGACGCGCGCGACCTCGGTGGCGAGGGAGTCGGAGACAGGGGCGTTCATGACTCCGCTCCTTCCGGCGCCGCACCCGTGCGGGTGGCGACCTGGCGGCGGCGCAGTGCCTTGAGGCGGGACATGACCTCGTTGGTGCCGCGGCCGAAGTAGTCGTGCAGCGTCGAGTACTCCGCGTAGAGCTCGTCGTAGACGCGCGCGGCGTCCTCGTTGGGCGTGTAGGCGTTCTCGACGCGCGCCCCCATCGCGGCGGCGGCCGTGCGCACGTCCGGGTAGGCGCCTGCCGCGACGGCCGCGTGGATCGCCGAGCCGAGCGCGGGGCCCTGCTCCGAGACGATCGTGGACAGCGGCAGACGCGTGACGTCCGAGTACATCTGCATGAGGAACTGGTTCTTGAGCAGCCCGCCCGCCACCACGAACTCCGTCACGGGCACGCCCGAAGCCTGGAACGTCTCGACGATCTTGCGGGTGCCGAAGGCCGTGGACTCGAGCAGCGCGCGGTAGACGTCCTCGGGGCGCGTGGTGAGGGTCGCGCCGAGCACGAGGCCCGAGAGCTCGTGATCCACGAGGACCGAGCGGTTGCCCGAGTGCCAGTCGAGGGCCACGAGGCCGTGCTCACCGGGAGCCTGCCGCGCGGCGAGGTCCGTGAGGTGCTCGTGGACGGACACGCCGCGCTCGGCCGCGGCCGCCGTGACCTCGCCCGGGACCTGGTTCTCGACGTACCACGCGAAGATGTCGCCCACGCCGCTCTGGCCCGCCTCGTAGCCCCACAGGCCCGCGACGATCCCGCCGTCGACGGCCCCGCACATGCCCGGGACCTCGTGCAGCTCGGTGCCGTTCATGACGTGGCACGTGGACGTGCCCATGATCGCGACCATCTGGCCGGGCTCGACGGCGTTCGCGGCGGGGGCCGTGACGTGGGCGTCGACGTTCCCGACGCCGACGGCGATGCCCTCGGGCAGCCCGGTCCACGCGGAGGCCTCGGCGGTGAGCCGGCCAGCCAGGCCGCCCAGGGGGGCGACGTCGTCGGACAGCTTTCCCTTCGCGAACCCCGCGAAGTCGGGGTTCAGCGCGGCGAGGAACTCCATGGACGGGTACTCGCCGTCCTGGAAGATGCCCTTGTAGCCCGCGGTGCACGCGTTGCGGGTGTACCGGCCAGAGAGCTGCCACACGATCCAGTCCGCGGCCTCGACCCAGTGGGCCGTCGCGGCGTAGACCTCGGGGTCCTCCTCGAGGAGCTGCAGGCCCTTCGCGAACTCCCATTCGCTCGAGATGAGGCCCCCGTAGCGGGAGATCCACGGCTCGCCGCGCTCGTGGGCGAGCTTGTTGATGCGGTCCGCCTGCGGCTGCGCGGCGTGGTGCTTCCAGAGCTTGACGTACGCGTGGGGGCGGTCCGCGAACTGCTCGGTCTCGCTGAGCGGGGTGCCGTCCTCGAGGGTGGGGATCATGGTGCAGGCCGTGAAGTCCGTCGCGATGCCGATCACGTCGCCCGCGTGGACACCGTGCGCCTCGTGCGCCGCGGCGAGAGCCGCGGGGACGGCTTCCTTGAGGACGTCCACGTAGTCGCCCGGGACCTGGAGGGCCCAGTCCGGGGGGAGCTGCTGGGGGGTGCCTGCGTCCGCGCACGGTCCGGCCGTGAGCTCGGTGTCCATGACCGCGTGGGCGTAGGGGTGGACGGCGGAGCCGAGCTCCTTGCCGTCGGACACGCGGACCACGACGGCGCGCCCAGAGAGGGTGCCGTAGTCGACCCCGACCACGAGGTCGTCCGGCCGCCTGGCCGTCCCGGTGAGTGCGTCCTTGCCCATGCCCGTCGCTTCCTTGCGAGTGCTTCCGATGCGTCCGTTGTTATCGCTAACAGCATCCGTTGGCGATGAGTGTTATCGCTAACACGTTGGGTGTCAACCCTCGCTCCACTTCGTGACCCCACCGTGACCAACCCGTGATCCGGGCGGGTCAGGAGGGCAGGTCAGGCCGCGGGGCCGGTGGAGGCTCGCGGGACAAGGCGCGGGGGGATCGGGGTGTGGTCGAGGGGCTCGCCCGCGATCGCGGACAGCAGCATGCCGATCGCCTTGCGGCCCAGCTGGTCGAACTCCTGGCGAACCGTGGTGAGCGGCGGCTGGAAGTACGCCGAGCCGGGGATGTCGTCGAAGCCCACCACCGACACGTCGCCGGGCACGGACACGCCCGCCTCGGCGAAGGCCCGCAGCAGACCGAGCGCGAGCTGGTCGTTCGCCGCGAACACGGCGCTCGGGAGCCCCTCACGGGCCAGCTGGCGCCCGATCTCGAAGCCTCGCGCACCCGACCAGTCCGCCTCGATCGGCTCTGGCACGGCGAGCCCCGCGTCCTCGAGCTCACCGCGCCAGCCCAGGTAGCGCTCGTGCGCGTCGAACCAGTCCTGCGGGCCGCGCACGTGCACGATCTCCCGGTGCCCCAGCTCCACCAGGTGGCGCACCGCGAGCCGCGCCCCGAGCTGCTGGTCCACGGAGATCGGGTGGAACTCCTGCCCGGCGCCCTGCCCCGCGGCGATCGTCACGACGGGGATCTGGAGCGCGAACGGCCGGATCGTCTCGGCCACGGAGGACAACGGCGCGATCACCACGACGCCCTCGACGCCGAGCGCGAAGAAGTGCTCGAACACGCGGCTGATCTGCTCGGTCGAGAAGTTGGGGAGCGTGGTGAAGCTGACCGAGTACCCGGCGGCATGGGCCGCGGACTCGAGCGCGATGATCGTGGACGTGGGCCCGAACTCGGGCGCGGAGATCATCACGACGCCGAGCACCCCGGAACGCCGGGTCACGAGCGCGCGCGCCGCGGAGTTGCGCCGGTACCCGAGCTGCGCGATCGCCTCGAGCACCCGCTGGCGCGTCTCCTCGCGCACGTTCGGGTGCTCGTTGAGCACGCGCGAGACGGTCTGGTGGGAGACGCCAGCGAGCTGCGCGACGTCGTGCATCGCGGGCGGGCGCGGCCGTGCGGCCGCCTTCGGGGTGCGAGCCACCCGGGGGGCGCCGTCGTCGGCCCCGGTCATGAAGCGGAAGGACCTGGGGCGGGCGCGCCGAGCTCGAGGGAGCGGTCGCGGCAGCGCTCGGCCGCGGCGAGGATCCCGGCGCGCACGCCGTGCTCGTCGAGCACCTGGAGCGCCGCGACGGTGGTGCCGCCGGGTGAGGACACGCGCTCGCGCAGCACGGCGGGGTGCTCGCCCGTCTGGGAGACCATGGCGCCCGCGCCCTCGACCGTGGCGACGGCGAGCTGCGTCGCGAGCTCGCGCGTGAGGCCGAGCAGCACGCCCGCCTCCGCCATCGCGTCGATCACGTAGAACACGTACGCGGGCCCTGAGCCGGACACGGCCGTGACGGCGTCGAGGTCCTTCTCCGCGACGCGCACCACGAGGCCCGTCGAGGCGAGCAGGCGCTCCGTGAGCGCGACGTGCTCCTCGCTCGCGTGCGCGCCGGGCGCCACGGCGCTCGCGCCCTTGCCGATCACGGCGGGCGTGTTGGGCATGACACGCACCACGGGGGTGCCTGCGGGCAGGCGCTCCTCGTAGAACGCGGCCGCGAGGCCCGCGGCGACGGTCACGACCACGACGTCGGCCTCGAGGGCCGGTGCGACCTCCTCGAGGACCGCTCCGACCTGGTTGGGCTTCACGGCGACGACGACGACGCCCGCCCCGGCCACCGCCTCCGCCGCGGTCTCGGCGGTGGCGAGCCCGTGCTCGGCCGTCAGCTCGGCGCGGCGCTCGGCGCGCGGCTCGGCGACCGTCACGTCCGCCCCGTCCCAGCCCGCGGCGAGCACCGCGGACGCGACCGTGGTGCCCATGACCCCGCCGCCCAGGACGGCGACCTTCGGCGTACTCATGTCCTGCTCCCGACCAGGTCCCCGCGGACCTCCGCAGCGAGCCTACCGAGTGCCACGCGGGCTACAGCGGGAAGGCCGTGAAGACGTCGCGGACGAGCGACTCCTCGCCGGAGACGAGGAACACGGCGGTCGTGTTGCGCCACAAGATCGCTGGTGCGTTCGTCGCGGGGTGCAGGTCAGCGAACGCCCACTCGCCCACCACGGTCCCGCCCGCGGTGACCTCGCCCGTCTCCACGCCGTCGTCCATGATCGTGGGGATCGCGGCCTGCGCCTTCTCGGCGTCGGCGAATTGTGCCGCGTACACGGTGACGCTGCGCGTCCCGCCGTCGGAGTAGACGAGCGTGTAGGACTCGAGGGGCAGGTCCTCGTCGAAGACGCTGCCTGGCGAGAAGTCCGCGAGCGCGAGGTCGAGCACGGTGTCCGGGAGCGCGGCGGAGAAGGCCGTGGGCTCGCCCTCGCGCTCGACGGGCGCCGCTGTGGGCGTGGGCGGCGCGGCCGTCACGGTCTCCGCGGGCGGCGTGGGCAAGGGCGCGGGCGTGAAGGCACCGGTCCCGGCGAGGATCCCGGTCACGGCACCGCCGACGACGACGACCCCCGCGACGATCCAGCCCCACAGGGGAACCTTGCGCCAGAAGGACTGTGCCTGAGCGCCCTCAGGCGACTCCCCCTCCGGCGCGGACTGCTCGGGCTCCGGCGTCGACTGCTCGCTCATGCTTCTCCTCGGATGGACTGCGCCGTCAAGCCTACGCGTCATGGCGGATCTCGCTCGTAGGGTGGACCTCGTGCCGTCCCCTACCGAAGTTCCGCTCGACTCCGCCCGCACGTGGGTCGAGGTACCCGATCCCGCGTGGGACCCCGCCGTCTCCCCCGACGGCCCCGACCGCGTGTTCCGCGCGGACCTCACTTGGCTCACGAGCTCGT
>JAAYZM010000154.1 GCA_012514835.1 Actinomycetales bacterium | reverse complement strand
GCACGGCTGGGACCGCAACGCCGCGCCCACGCGGGTGCGCGAGCGGGACCTCGTGGTCGCGCGCGGTGCCGAGGTCACGGCGCGCGTGCTCGAGGACTGGGCGGACCCGGACGGTGACGACCTCGTGCTCGTGGGCGCGCGCGCGTCGACCAAGGGCGACGAGGTCCGCTTCATGCCGGACGGCACGCTCACGTTCCGTGACGCGGGCACCGAGCTGGGCCGCAAGGCGGTCGCGATCACGGTGAGCGACGGCCGCGAGGAGACCGAGGGCACCATCTGGGTCGAGGTCCTCGAGGACCAGCAGCCCCCGGTGGCGCGCGTGGACCACGCGACCACCACGGTGGGCGAGCCCATCACGATCGAGCCGCTGCTCAACGACACGGACCGCAACGGGGACGAGCTACGCCTCGCGCGCGTCGACGAGGCGGCACCCGCCCAGCTCACGATGGACTTCGACGCGGGCACGGTCACCCTCGTGTCCGACGTCGAGCGCGTCTACTACCTCACCTACCTCGTGACGGACGGGCCGTCCTCGTCGCTCGGCCTCATCCGCGTGGACGTCGTCGCGCCCTCGGACGAGGTCACTCCGCCCGTGGCCGTCAAGGACACGGCGCTGCTCCCGGCGGACGGCTCCGTGCTCGTGGACGTGCTCGGCAACGACTACGACCCGGCGGGCGGGGTGCTCGTGCTCCAGGCCGTCGAGGTGGACCCCATGGCGGGGCTCAGCGTCGAGGTGGTGGACCACCACCTCGTGCGCATCACGGCCGTGCGTGCGCTCGAGGGGCACACGTCCCTGAAGTACACGGTGTCCAACGGCCTCGCCTCCGCGGTGGGTGAGGTGCTCGTGATGCCCGTGCCCGCCCCCGAGGTGCTGCGCCCGCCGCAGGCCAACAACGACGAAGCGGTGGTGCGCGCCGGGGACATCGTCACGGTGCCCGTGCTCTCGAACGACGAGCACCCGGACAACGCCGTGATCGAGCTGGTGCCCGAGCTGGTCGAGTCGCCGGACCCCGAGCACGGCCTGATCTTCACCACGAAGGACTCGATCCGCTTCCACGCGGGTCCCGAGGCGCGCACCGTGCGTGCCGTCTACGAGATCGTCGACGCCCAGGGCCAGAAGGACTCCGCGCAGGTCACGATCCACGTGCGTGCCGCTGACGCCGAGCACAACTCGCCGCCGCGCCCGCGCGACCTCGAGGCCCGCGTGCTCGCCGGCACCACCATCCGGATCCCCGTGCCGACGGCCGGGCTCGACCCGGACGGCGACCGCGTCGCGCTGCGCGGCCTGGACACCGCCCCGAGCAAGGGGCGCGTCACCGCGATCGGTGCAGGCTGGATCGACTACGAGGCGAACGCGACGAGCACCGGGACGGACACCTTCCGTTACCGGGTCGCGGACGCGCTCGGTGCCGTGGCGACCGCCCAGATCACGGTGGGCATCGCGCCCGTCTCGGAGACGAACCTCCCGCCGCTCGCGGTGGACGACGTCGTGTACGTGCGGCCCGAGCGGCTCGTCGGCGTGCCCGTGCTGCTCAACGATGTGGACCCCGAGGGTGACCAGGTCCGGCTCGTCAAGGACGGGCTCGAGGTGCCCGAAGGTCTCGAGGCGAGCATCGAGCACGACCGCGTGCTCGTCCGCGCGCCCGCCGAGCCTGGCGCCTACACGCTCTACTACGCGATCGCGGACTCCTTCGGCGCGCGCGCGGTGGGTGCGCTGACCATCGACGTGTCCGGCACGGCGCCCTTGCGTCGCCCGGTCGCGCTCGACGACGAGTTCGGCGTGGCCGACGTGGTCGGCAAGGACGTCGTGGACGTGCCCGTGCTCGACAACGACGACGACCCGGACGGCTTCGTGGACGAGCTCGAGGTGAGCGTCCCCGAGTCGCTCGGCGTGGGCCCCGACGGCCTGCCCCTCGCGAGCGTCTCCCCGGACGGCTCGGTCAAGGTCACGCTCACCGAGACCGCGCAGATCATCCCGTACACGGTCACGGACCAGGACGGGCTCACGGCGAGCGCGTTCGTGCTCGTGCCCGGCATCACGAACCTCCCCCCGGCGCTCGTGCCGGACGGTCCCGAGCTGAGCGTGCTGTCCGGCGAGCAGCTGCTGATCGACCTGCGCCAGCACGTCGTCGTCTCCGACGGACGCCCGATGGGCCTCACGGAGGCCGGCAAGGTCACCGCGGTGCGCGGCACGGGTGCCGCCGTGGACCACCAGACGGTCAGCTTCGTCTCGGAGCTCGGCTACGCGGGCCCGGCCGCGATCTCGTTCGAGGTGGGCGACGGTCCGCAGGACGACCCGACCACGCAGACGGCGATGCTCTCGCTGCCCATCACTGTGCTGCCACTTCCCGAGTCGGAGCGCGAGGAGGAGCCCGAGCTCAACAACGCACCCACGGCGCGCGGCGCGAGCCTGAGCGTCGAGGTCGGTACTTCCGAGTCCCTCGACCTGGCCCCGTACGGCTCCGACCCGGACGGGGACGACCTCGCCTTCGCGCTCGTGGAGACCTCGGGCGAGCTCGACATCAGCTTCGAGGGCACGGTCCTGACGGTCGCGGCGGCGAACACGGTCCCCAAGGGCAGCACGGGGCAGGCCACCTTCTCCGTGTCCGACGGCGAGGCCGAGCCGGTTCTCGCCCAGGTGGCGATCGAGGTGATCTCCTCGCGCCGACCGCTCGCGACCACGAACCTCGACCGCCGGGAGGACGTCCACCAGGGCGAGCCGATCACGATCGACGTGCTGACCAACGACAAGAGCCCGTTCGACGGTGAGCCGCTCATGCTGCTCAACGCGCAGCTCGAGACGGGCGAGGGCACGGTCGCGCTGAGCGGCGACGACGTCGTGGTGACGCCGTCGGCCACCTTCGTCGGGACTCTCACGGCCCGCTACACCGTCGCGGACGCGACGCAGGACCCGGACCGCAACGTCGACGGCCGCATCGAGATCACGGTGCTCGGGCGGCCGGGCGCGCTCGTCGCGCCCGTGATCGAGGGTGTGCGCTCGCGCACCGTGGTGCTGTCCTGGACGCCGCCCGTCAACAACGGCTCGGAGATCACGCACTACGAGGTGACGGCCTCGGACGGCACGGTGTTCACGTGCCCGACCACGACGTGCACGCTCGAGGGCCTCACGAACGACGTCGAGTACACGTTCACCGTCGTGGCACACAACGCCGTGGGACCGTCCGACCCCTCGCCCGCGTCCGCGCCGGCGCGTCCCGACGAGCGTCCCGACCCGCCCGCCGCGCCGAGCCTCGCGTTCGGTGACGGCTCGCTCGAGGTGACGTGGGTCAACGCGACGTACGCGGACCGCTCGCCGATCATCGACGTCACGCTCGAGATCTCCCCGGCGCCGCCGTCGGGCCAGGTGCAGAAGGTGCACGTCGCGGGCACGTCGCTCGTGTGGGACGGGCTCGTCAACGGTACGGAGTACAAGGTGCGGGTCATGGCGCACAACTCCGCCCCGGAGCCCTCGGACTTCTCGGTGTACTCGCTCGGCGAGATTCCCGCGGGCATCCCGGCGACCCCGGGCGCGCCCACGGCGAGCCGCGTCGACACCCCGCTCGGCGGCGAGATCGACGTGCGGT
>JAAYZM010000153.1 GCA_012514835.1 Actinomycetales bacterium | reverse complement strand
GTGGTGGATCGAGACCCACGTGGCACCCGACGCCGTGTTGAGCAGTGCGTTGAGGAGGGGCCAGTCGGCGATCGCGTCGGAGCCGTCCGCCATGGCCTCGGTCTCGCGGTAGGGAGAGGCGACCGAGCCCGAGTCGAGGTGGTCGCGGCCGATCACCACGGGCGCCGAGAGCTCCCCGCTCGCGACCATCTCGTTGAAGCGCAGTCCCGCGAGGTGCCGCTCGCCGTAGCCGAGCCAGCAGATGCGCGCGGGCAGCCCCTCGAAGTGGACCTTCGCGGAGGCCTGCTCGATCCAGCGCCGCAGGTGCGCGTCCTCGGGGAACAGCTCGAGCACGGCGCGGTCCGTCGCGGCGATGTCCGCCGGGTCGCCCGAGAGTGCCGCCCAGCGGAACGGCCCCTTTCCCTCGGCGAAGAGCGGGCGGATGTACGCGGGCACGAAGCCCGGGAAGGCGAAGGCGCGCTCGAAGCCGCCCAGCCGGGCCTCCGCGCGGATCGAGTTGCCGTAGTCGAACACCTCGGCGCCCGCGTCCGCGAAGCCCACCATCGCCGCGACATGCTTGGCCATGGATTCCCGGGCCGCCGCCGTGAACCCCTCCGGATCGCGCTGGGCCTCGGTGTGCCAGTCCTCGAGCGCCACACCCTCGGGCAGGTAGCTGAGCGGGTCGTGGGCGGAGGTCTGGTCGGTGACGACATCGACGGGCACGCCGCGCTCGAGGAGCTCGGTGAAGACGGTCGCGGCGTTGCCGACCAGTCCCACGGACAGCGGCTCCTGGGCGCGCTTCGCGGCGAGCGCCCGCGAGACGGCCTCGTCGAGGTCGTCCGTGAAGCAGTCGAGGTACCCGTGCTCCACGCGCCGCGCGAGCCGCGACGGGTCCACGTCCACGACGATCACCGCGCCGCCGTTCATCGTCACCGCGAGGGGCTGCGCACCGCCCATGCCGCCACAGCCGCCCGTGAGCGTCAGGGTCCCTTCGAGGGTGGCACCGGCCCCGGGGGCGCCGTCGTCGGCCCCTCCCCTGCGCGCGGCGAGCGACCGCGCGACCGCCGCGAACGTCTCGTACGTCCCCTGGAGGATGCCCTGCGTGCCGATGTAGATCCACGAGCCGGCCGTCATCTGCCCGTACATCGTCAGGCCCAGGTGTTCGAGGTGGCGGAACTCGGGCCACGTCGCCCAGTCGCCCACGAGGTTCGAGTTCGCGATGAGCACGCGCGGCGCCCACTCGTGGGTGCGGAACACGCCGACGGGCTTGCCGGACTGGACCAACAGCGTCTCGTCGTCGGCCAGGGTCTCGAGCGTGCGCACGATCGCGTCGAACGCCTCCCAGCTGCGCGCCGCCCGGCCCGTGCCGCCATAGACCACGAGGTCATCCGGCCGCTCGGCCACCTCGGGGTCGAGGTTGTTCATGAGCATGCGCAGCGGCGCCTCGGTCTGCCACGAGCGGGCCGTGAGCTGAGAGCCGCGCGCGGCGCGGACAGTACGGGTCATGCGGTCCTCCTGCGGTCGGGGCGGGGTTGGTTCGGGCGGGTTCGGTTCAAGCAAGAGGTCCGACGACGGCGGACGCTGCGGCAGTGATCTCCCCACGCTGGACGAGGTCCACCACGGCGTCGATCTCCGGGCTCATGTACCGGTCCGGGCCGGGACCCTCGACGTGCGCGCGCACGAGGTCCCGCACGGCGCGCGTGGCGGGCGCTGGCTCGAGGGGCGCGCGCAGGTCGAGCGCGCGGGCGGCCGTGAGGAGCTCGATCGCGAGCACCCGTTCGAGCCCGTCGACGGCGCGTCGCAGCTTGCGGGCGGCGTGCCAGCCCATCGAGACGTGATCCTCCTGCATGGCCGAGGACGGGATCGAGTCCGCCGACGCCGGGACCGCGAGGCGCTTGAGCTCCGCGACGATCCCCGCGGCCGCGTACTGGGCGATCATGAGCCCCGAGTCGACCCCCACCTCGTGGGCGAGGAACGGCGGGAGGCCCTGGTTGCGGGCCTTGTCGAGCAAGCGGTCCGTGCGGCGCTCGCTCATCGACGCGACGTCCGCCACGGGGATCGCGAGGAAATCGAGCACGTAACCCACGGGCGCGCCGTGGAAGTTGCCGTTCGACTCGACGCGCCCGTCGAGGGTGACCACGGGGTTGTCGATCGCGCTCACGAGCTCTGCCTCCGCGACCGCGCGGGCGTGCGCGAGCGTGTCCCGGGCCGCCCCGTGGACCTGGGGCGCGCAGCGCAGCGAGTAGGCGTCCTGGACGCGCGTGCACTCGGGGCCGCGGTGACTCGCGACGATGGGTGAACCAGCCAGGAGGGCGCGGAGGTTCGCGGCGGAGGCCTGCTGGCCGGGGTGCGGGCGCAAGGCCTGGAGGTCTTCCGCGAACGCGGCGTCGGTGCCGAGGAGAGCCTCGACGGACATCGCGGCGGCGACGTCGGCCGTGCGCCACAGCCGGTCGAGGTCCGCCGCGGCGAGGACGAGCATGCCGAGCATCCCGTCCGTGCCGTTGATCAGTGCGAGGCCCTCCTTCTCGGCGAGCCGCAAGGGTTCGATCCCGGCGGCCGCGAGAGCGTGCGCGGCGGGCTGGAGTGCGCCGTCGTCGTCCCGCACCTCCCCCTCGCCCATGGCCGCGAGCGCGCAGTGGGCCAGGGGCGCGAGGTCGCCCGAGCAACCGAGCGAGCCGTACTCGCGGACCACGGGCGTGATGCCGGCGTTGAGGATCGCGGCGTACGTCTCGGCGGTGGTGCGGCGGGCTCCCGTGCGGCCCGTCATGAGGGTTGCGAGGCGCAGCGCCATGAGGGCACGGACCACCTCGCGCTCGACCTCCGGACCCGTCCCCGCGGCGTGCGAACGGACGAGGCTCACCTGCAGCTGGGCGCGGCGGTCCGCGTCGATGAACGTGGTGGCGAGGGCCCCGAAGCCGGTCGAAATGCCGTAGTGCGGCTCGGGCTCGTCCGCGAGCGCCTCGATGATGGCGCGGCTCGCCTTGACGCGCTCCAGGGCGGCCGGATCGAGTTCGATCCGGGCACCGTGACGGGCGATCGCCACGACCGCGGCCGCCGCGAGCTGGCCACTCCCCACAGTCACGGTCGCGAGGCCCGCGGGCGTGGCTCCTTCGGCATTCACTCCGCCGTCGGCCCCCGCCACCGCGGACGGACCGACTGGACGTTCCTGGGTCATCGTCGACCCTCCTTCCTCCGCCGACGCTAACCCACCACCCCGTTCGCCGCGGGGCCATTGACGGAACCCCGTGGACCTACGAGGCTGAGGGTGAGTCAGGTCGCGGACTTGCTGCTGGCGGGCCGAAGGAGGGCGCCATGGAGACCACCACCGCACCGACGAGCGTCGAGGTGCCCAAGAGCCGGTCGCTGCTTCTTGCTGTAGCGAGTTTCGTGCTGTTCGCGGGGCTCGGCCTCGCCGGACTCGCGCTCCGTCCCATCCAGGCCACCGCACTGATCCTCCTGGGCGTGATCGCGCTCGGAGTGCTCACGTACCGATCGAGGGCTGGAAGCAACAGCCGAGCCTGGTGGACGGGCGCCGTCGTCGGCCTCCTCGCCGTCGTGCTCTTCTATTACACGAGCGCACTCATCAACCTCGAGCCGTCACGGGTGTCCGGCGGCGGCTGACGCCTGCTCCCCCCTCCCCGCACCACCACCGGTGCCCGAGTGCGCGGGTTCTGCGCGAGTGCGCGGGTCTTGACCCGCGTACTCGCACGAAACCCGCGCTCTCGGCGAACGGGGGCTACTGGTGGGTCGGGAAGCCGAGGTCGACGCCGGCCGTGGACGGGTCGGGCCACCGGGTGGTGACGACCTTGCCGCGCGTGAAGAAGTGCACGCCCTCCATGCCGTGCGCGTGGGTGTCACCGAACAGGGACGCCTTCCACCCGCCGAAGGAGTAGTACGCCATCGGCACGGGGATCGGCACGTTGACGCCCACCATCCCCACGGTGACCTCATTGGTGAACCGCCGGGCGGCCCCGCCGTCGCGCGTGAAGATCGCCGTGCCGTTGCCGTACGGGTTGGCGTTGATGAGCTCGAGGCCCGCGTCGTAGGAGTCGACGCGCAGCACGGACAGCACCGGCCCGAAGATCTCCTCGGTGTAGATGGACATGTCCGGCGTGACATGGTCGAAGAGCGTGGGGCCCAGCCAGAAGCCGTCCTCCCGTCCGGGCACGACCACGTCGCGCCCGTCGACGACGGCGGTCGCCCCGGCATCAACTCCCGCCTGGACGAACCCGGACACCCGGTCACGGTGCTCGCGCGTCACGAGCGGGCCCATGTCGGGGGCGTCGTCGTCGGACCCGTCCCCCACCCGGATGGCGCCCATGCGCTCGACGATCTTGGCGATCAGCTGGTCCGCGACGGGCTCGACGGCCACGAGCGCGCTGATCGCCATGCAGCGCTCCCCCGCGGAGCCGAACCCGGCGCTGACGGCGGCGTCAGCGGCCTGGTCGAGATCGGCGTCGGGCAGCACGAGCATGTGGTTCTTCGCCCCGCCGAGCGCCTGGACACGCTTGCCGTGCGCCGTGCCTGTCTCGTAGACGTAGCGCGCGATCGGCGTGGAACCCACGAAAGAGACCGAGTCGATGTCCGGGTGGGTCAGGAGCGCGTCGACGGCTTCCTTGTCGCCGTGCAGCACCGAGAAGACGCCGTCGGGCAATCCCGCCTCCGCCCACCGCTCGGCGAGCCAGACGGCGGCGCTCGGGTCCTTCTCGCTCGG
>JAAYZM010000152.1 GCA_012514835.1 Actinomycetales bacterium | reverse complement strand
TGTCGATGTTCGGGACCTTGCCGCCGCGCGCATCGAGGATGTACCCGGACTGTGCGAGCGGGAACTCGGCGGGGAAGTCCGCGGGCGAGGTCGACACCGCCGCCATCGCCATGGGCTTCTCCGAGAACAGGTAGTCCGCCACGACGCTCGACACGTCCGAGATCATCGCGTCCGAGGCGTTGAAGCAGTCGGGGACGCTCATCTCCTGCTCGGCGCGCCGCCCGTACACGTGCTTGCGGCCGCTCGCCGCGGCGTCGGCCTCGAGGAGCGCGATGATCTCGGCGCAGCTCGCCTTGAGGAAGTCCGACTTGCGTGCGTAGGGGTGCGGCCGGAACACGACCTGGCAGCCGCGCGCGAGGAGGGCCTTGACCATGGTCACGCCGGCGGGCAGCGAAGAGTAGTTTGAGTCCGCGTAGAAGCCCGACCACGTGGGCGCGTACAGGACCGTGGGGGTCTCGATCTCGCGGATCGGCTTCGTGGCGATCTCGACGTCCTCGACCTGGGGACGGCCCACGATCACGAACATGTCCTCGGGCATCGGCACGCCGTTCGCGGCGAAGCGGTCGATCGCCGCCTGGCCCGCGACGAAGTTGCGGTCGTACATGCGGAACACCGGGTTGTAGCTCGGCGCCTTGTCGCTGTCGCCGTGGTTGAGCTGGATGTGGTTCAGCTCGTGGTAGCGCACCATGTGGCAGTTGCGCGTCGCGGTGTTCGTGTAGAACACGGCCTTGAGGGACGGGACCACGAGCGGGTCGAGGTCGCTCAGGTTGCGGCGCAGCACGATCGGGGCGTCCGTGAGCGCCTGGGCGTCCCGCAGGTTGACCTCGGTGCGCACGATCACGATGAACTTGCGGCCGAGCTTCTCGAGCTGGGGCAGCCACATGCCGATCTGGTAGGCCGTGCCACCGGGCGCCTGCCAGTGCAGCGCGAACTCCGGGCCGTAGTCGCCCACGATCTTCGCGAGGTCGTTCTCGGTGCGCCGCCGCTGGCGGTACAGCGCGAACGTGTCGAGGCCGTAGACCATGGTCGCGCCCACGGCCCCCAGCGCGGCCACGAGGACCACCCACGCGGTCAGGCCCGCGGCCGCGGCCACGAGGAGCGCAACGGACAGCACGTTCGCGAGGTAGACCTTCGATGCCGACACGCGGGCGTCCTCACGCTGCGGGACACCGGGCATGTTGACCACCACGGGGAAGGTCACGGTGCGCAAGCGGCGGGCCGGGGCCTCGAGGAACGCGCTGCCGATCACGAGCACCGCGGCCACGAGCTCGGGCCACGCCACGCCGTCGCGAGCGAGCACGGCGAACGCACCCACCGCCACGAGGACGCGCGGCATGACCGCCGTCGCGAGCCCGGGGCGGCGCGAGGCCTTGTCCCGCCGGAACCGCTCCGAGGTGATCAGCACGCCCGCGAGGCCCGCAGCGAGCACGAGCACCGAGACGAGCCGGGGCGCCCCGAGGAGGGCGACCACGGGGCCGCTCGCCGCGACGAGGTTCACGGTGACGGGGATCGCCCCGAGGCTCACCACGTCCCGGGCCACGGTCGCAGCCCGTTCGCGCACCGGGCTCACCGGCCGCTCCGCTGCCCGAGGACCCGGCGCACGGCGCTACGCACGCGCGTGCCGAAAGAGCTCGACCCGGGGGCCGGAGCCGAGGGCTCCGCCGCACGGCGCGCTCGCTCGAGGCGAGTCACGCGCTGGGCGAGGCTGTCGAGGGTCGTGGGCGTGCCCTGGCCGCCGAACGAGCGCTCGACGCCGTACTGGGTGCGCTCCTGGTCGCCCGTGTGGCCCTGGCGCAGCCAGCGCAGCCGGTCCATCACCTGGCGGCGGCCCTCCTCGCCGTCGGCCATGAGGGTGTGCACCGCCCCGGGGAACTTCGCCTTGTCGATCGCCTCGTCGTACTCGGGGTTCTCCCGGCCGGGCAGGAACACGTTGTCGAGCTCGTTGTGCGCGAGGAAGTCGCGGTACGTTTGGAACGT
>JAAYZM010000151.1 GCA_012514835.1 Actinomycetales bacterium | reverse complement strand
GTTCGTGCTCGGCTACGTCGAGAACCCCGACGAGGAGAAGTGGGCCGACGACGCGAAGCAGGTCATCAACAAGACCCGCGCGCACGCGCTCCTGGGTCGCTTCGCGACGAGCGACCAGGTCGACGCCGCGTTCTCCGCGCTCAGCGCGTACTGGACGGACCTGCTGAGCAGCTACTCGGTCTCCTCGGGCGACGAGAAGCTCGACCGGACCGTCAACATCTGGAACCAGTACCAGTGCATGGTCACGTTCAACATGTCCCGCTCGGCGTCGTTCTTCGAGACGGGCATCGGGCGCGGCATGGGCTTCCGCGACTCCAACCAGGACCTCCTGGGCTTCGTGCACCTCGTGCCCGAGCGGGCCCGCGAGCGCATCATCGACATCGCCTCGACCCAGTTCCCCGACGGCTCCGCGTACCACCAGTACCAGCCGCTCACGAAGCGCGGGAACAACGACATCGGCTCGGGCTTCAACGACGACCCGCTGTGGCTCATCGCGGGCGTCGCGGGCTACCTGCGCGAGACCGGCGACTTCTCGATCCTCGACGAGCAGGTGCCCTTCGACAACGAGCCCGGCTCCGAGGTGTCGCTCTTCGAGCACCTCACACGCTCCTTCGACTTCACCGTGAACAACCGCGGCCCGCACGGCCTGCCGCTCATCGGGCGCGCCGACTGGAACGACTGCCTCAACCTGAACTGCTTCTCGACCACCCCTGGTGAGTCCTTCCAGACCACCGAGAACCAGGCTGGCGGGGTCGCCGAGTCGGTGTTCATCGCCGCGCAGTTCGTGCTCTACGGGGCTGACTACGCCGAGATCGCGGAGCGCAGGGGGCTCGGCGACGAGGCTGGGCGCGCCCGGGCCGCCGTCGAGGACATGCGCACCGCGATCCTCACCCACGGGTGGGACGGGAACTGGTTCCTGCGCGCGTACGACTACTACGGCGAGCCGATCGGCACCGACGCGCACCCCGAGGGCAAGATCTGGATCGAGCCGCAGGGCTTCGCCGTCATGGCGGGCGTGGGCGTGGGCTCCGGACCGGACGACGTCGAGGCGCCCGCCATCAAGGCCCTCGACTCGGCCTACGAGATGCTCGGCTCCGACCACGGTCTCGTGCTCCAGTACCCCGCGTACACGAGCTACCAGGTCCACATGGGCGAGGTCTCCACGTACCCGCCGGGGTACAAGGAGAACGGAGGCATCTTCTGCCACAACAACCCGTGGGTCATCATTGCCGAGACCGTGGTGGGCCGCGGCGAGCGCGCCTTCGACCTCTACAAGCGCATCACGCCCGCCTACCGCGAGGCTCAGTCCGAGGTGCACCGCCTCGAGCCGTACGTGTTCGCGCAGATGATCGCGGGCAAGCAGGCGCCGCGCCACGGCGAGGCCAAGAACTCGTGGCTCACCGGCACCGCCGCGTGGACCTTCGTGGCCGCGAGCCAGTACCTCCTGGGTGTGCGCCCCGGCTGGGACGGGCTCGTGGTGGACCCGCAGATCGGGCCCGACGTGCCGGAGTTCACGGTGCGTCGCGTCGCCCGCGGGGCCACGTACGAGATCACCGTGCGCAACTCCGGCACGGCCGGCGAGCGCGCGAAGCTCGTCGTCGACGGCGTGGCCATCGAGGGCAACGAGGTGCCGTACGCACCCGCCGGCTCCGTGGTGCGCGTCGAGGCGACGCTCTAGGAGGGAACGACCGGACCGGGTGGCGCGGAGCAGGGGGCCGCGACCACCCGTTCCCACCCTGCCCGCCCTCGGTCCCACCCCCTGCACTCCCGCGCCCCCGCCCCCTGCCACCCACCCGCGCGCCCTCCCAGCCCCGACCTGGCCGACTACGAGCTCCTCTTCGAGGAGAAGCTCGACCTGATCCACACGACGAGAAGCCCGTGACGTGGGAGGGAACGACGCGCCCGGCGCTGACCGACGCCGACGTCTACCCCAAGACCGAGTCCGGCCGCCTCAAGACGTGGGTCGGCGTCGGCGGCTCCCCGCAGTCGGTCGTGCGCACGGCGAAGTACGGCTTCGGCCTCATGCTCGCCGTTATCGGCGGCTCGCCCGAGCGCTTCGCGCCCTACGTGGACCTGTACGAGCGCGCGACCGCGGAGTTCGGCACGACGGCGCTCCCCGTGGGCATCCACTCCCCGGGCTTCGTCGCGGACACCGACGAAGAAGCGCGCGAGATCACCTTCGGACCCTTCAAGGAGAACCGCGACCAGATCGGCGCCGAGCGCGGGTGGCCCCCGATGCAGCGCCGCGAGTTCGACGCCGAGATCGCCCACGGATCGCTCTACGTCGGCTCGCCCGAGACGGTCGCCCGCAAGATGGCCGCAACGATCCGCACCGTCGGCGTAGGCCGCTTCGCGCTCAAGTACTCCAACGGCCCCGCCCCCGCGAGCGCCCGCCTGCGCGCGATCGAGCTCTACGGCACCAAGGTCATCCCCATGGTCCGCGAGCTCCTCGCCGAGGACGACGCGTGACCACCCTGGGCATCCTCGGCGCGGGCAAGGTCGGCACGGTGCTGGCCCGCCTCGCCGTCGCGGCGGGGTACCGCGTGCTCGTCGCCGGGTCGGGCGCGCCCGAGAGGATTGCCCTGACGGTCGAGGTGCTCACGCCCGGCGCCCACCGACGTCGCGCGCGAAGCCGACGTCGTGATCCTCGCTGCCCCGCTCGGCAAGTTCCTCTCCGCCCCCGCGCCGGAGCTGTCGGGCAAGCTCGTGATCGACACGATGAACTACTGGTGGGAGACCGACGGCGTCCGCGAGGACCTCAGCGGGCCCGGCGTCGCCACGAGCGAGCTCGTGCAGCACCACCTCCCTGGCGCGCGCATCGTCAAGGCGTTCAACCACATGGGCTACCACGACCTGGAGGACGGCGCGGCCGCGCCCGGGTCCCCTGGTCGCAAGGCCATCGCGATCGCAGGGAACACCGACGACGACGTCGCGGCCGTCGCCACGATCGTCGACAACCTCGGCTTCGACCCGCTCATGATCGGACCGCTCTCCGAAGGCACCCGCCTTCAGCCCGGCCACCCTGCCTTCGGCGCCAACGCCCCGCTGGCCCAGCTCTCCGAGCTCGTCGCGAACGCCAGCGCCCCCGCATCGTTGCGCTCTACCGCACGCGGAGTGTCACCCGCTTCGAGCTCGCCTTCGTGACGAGCTTCTTCGAGCTCCCGGTCGGCTTGTAGGTCACGCGCACCCGGTAGGTGCCCTTCTTGAGCTTCGGCAGCCGAACCGTGGCCTTGCCCTTGCGCTTGGCGGCGAGCTTGACCCGGATCGTCTTCTTGCCGTACTTGATGCTCAAGGTCCCGCGCGGCTTGGCCAGGCCCGCTGCCCGAACTCGCACCGAGACCTTGGCCCGCTTGCCAGCCTTGATGTTCTTGACCCTCGCGGTCACCTTCGGCTTGCCCTTGGCGATCTTCCTCGCCTTCGAGGTAGCAACACCCGGCTCGCGACCGTCAAGGCTCGCGGTAGCCCGCACCGATAGACGCCTGGCGACGTCTTTCCTCTTCACCTTGTACCGCGCCGACGTCGCGCCCTTGATCGGCTTGCCGTCGCGCAACCATCGGTAGGTCACCCGCACACCCTCGATGTCCCACGTGCCCGGCGTCGCCCGGAGCGTCTTGCCCAAGCGCGTGGTGCCCCTGACCTGGGGAGCGACCGTCGCTTCCGGCGCCGTGGTCTCGGTGACCGACTCCTCAGGGGTGGGCTGCTCCGGGGTAGGGACCTCAGGGTCCGGGACCTC
>JAAYZM010000150.1 GCA_012514835.1 Actinomycetales bacterium | reverse complement strand
GTCGGGATGATCCGCACCGCCCTGTTCAACTGGGCGTACGCCCGCCACACGGGCGGCACGTTCGTGTTCCGCATCGAGGACACGGACGCGGCGCGCGACTCCGAGGAGAGCTACCAGATGCTCCTCGACGCGATGCGCTGGCTCGGGCTGGACTGGGACGAGGGTGTCGAGGTGGGTGGCCCGCACGGGCCCTACCGGCAGTCGCAGCGCATGGACGTCTACGCCGACGTCGCGGCGAAGCTGCTCGAGGGCGGGTACGCGTACGAGTCCTTCTCGACGCCCGAGGAGGTCGAGGCACGCCACCGCGCGGCCGGTCGTGACCCGAAGCTCGGCTACGACGGCTTCGACCGCGAGCTGAGCCCCGAGCAGGTCGCGGCGTACCGCGCGGAGGGCCGCGAGTCCGTGCTGCGCATGCGCATGCCCGCAGAGGACATCACGTTCACGGACCTCGTGCGCGGCGAGCTGACGTTCCCCGCGGGCTCCGTGCCGGACTACGTGATCGTGCGCGGCAACGGCCAGCCCCTCTACACGCTCACCAACCCCGTGGACGACGCCCTGACGGGCATCACGCACGTGCTGCGCGGGGAGGACCTGCTCTCCTCGACGCCGCGCCAGGTGGTGCTCTACCGCGCGCTGCTCGAGCTGGGCGTCGCCTCCGTGATGCCCGAGTTCGGGCACCTGCCCTACGTCATGGGGGAGGGCAACAAGAAGCTCTCGAAGCGCGATCCCGAGTCGAACCTGTTCGCGTGGCGTGACGCGGGCTTCGTGCCCGAGGGGTTGCTCAACTACCTCGCGCTGCTCGGCTGGTCGATCGCCCCGGACCGCGACGTGTTCACGCGCGAGGAGATGATCGCCGCGTTCGACGTGCGCGACGTCAACCCCAACCCCGCGCGCTTCGACGCGAAGAAGGCCGCCGCGATCAACGCCGCCCACGTGCGGCTGCTCGACGTGGCGGACTTCCGGGCGCGCACCGTGCCGTACCTGCAGACCGCGGGGCTCGTGGCCGCCGACTCGTTCGACGCGCTGCCGCCCGTGCAGCAGGACGTGCTCGTAGCCGCCGCGCCCCTCGTCCAGGAGCGCGTCAACGCGCTCGGCGAGGTGCCCGGCATGGTCGGGTTCCTGCTCGTGCCCGACGACGCGCTCGTGGTCGAGGAGGACGCGCTGGCCGCGCTGCGCGACGAGGCGCCCGCCGTGCTCGACGCCGCCGTGGCCGCGCTCGAGCCGCTCGACGACTTCACGACCGAGCCCATCCAGGCGGCGCTCCAGGCGGCCGTCGTCGACGGGCTCGAGCTCAAGCCGCGCTTCGCGTTCACGCCCCTGCGCGTGGCCGTCTCCGGCCGCCGGGTCTCCCCGCCGCTGTTCGAGTCGATGGAGATCCTCGGCAAGGACTCGACGCTCGCGCGCCTGCGCGCGCTCCGCTCGCGCTTGTGAGGGGTTCCGTGGACGGCGTGCTGTTCGACGTCGACGACACCCTGATCGACACCCGCGCCGCGTTCACGGTGGCCTGGGAGGTCGCCGTCGGACAGTTCTTGCCTGCCCTGGGGCCGGGCGACGTGGACGCCGTCGTGCGCTCGTGGCGCGCGGACGTGGACGGCTACTACGCGGCCTACACGCAAGGGCGCATGTCCTACACCGAGCAACGGTGGCGGCGCGTCAACGCGGTGCACGCCGAGCATGGTGGTCCCGCGCTGGACGAGGCCGAGTTCCACGCGTGGAACACGGTGTACGAAGAAGCGTTCCAGGGCGCGTGGGCCGCGTTCGACGACGCGCTCGCGGCGATGGACGCGCTGCGGTCCGCCGGGGTGGCCGTGGGGATCGTGACGAACGCGCGCTCGGACTACCAGCGGGCGAAGCTCGAGCGGGCGGGCCTCGACGTGCCCGAGGTGCTCGTGGGCGTCGACCGGTTCGGCGTGGGCAAGCCGGACCCGCGGATCTTCCTCGCGGGCGCCGAGGGGCTCGGCACGGACCCGGCGCGCACGGCCTACGTGGGCGACGAGCTCGAGGTGGATGCCCTGGGCGCCATCCGGGCGGGCCTGCGGGGCCTCTGGCTCGACCGCCCGGGCACGCGCCGCCACGAGATCCCCGACTCCACGGTCACGGCCGCCATGACGTCCGGCGTCGTCCCCCTCCCGTCCCTGACCCACCTGGCCCCCACCCTGCTCAACCCTCCCGCGAGGTAGTGAACTTGGTGCGAGGTAGTGACTGCGCCGTCACTACCTCGCGCCAAGTTCACTACCTCGGGGGAAGCGGAAGTGGGGGAGTGGGGTTACGGGCGGCGGGCGCGCCAGGACTCGGTGCGGTAGGGGAGCACGAGGGTCTCCCGATCGCGCAGGTCCGGGTGGGTGGCGACCAGGTGGTCGACGGCGTCCAGCAGCTCGTCGCGCGCGTCCGGCGCGAGCGTGAGCAGGTGGCTGCGCGACGCCGCGAGGGTGCGCAGCTCCGTGCGGGGGAGCGACTGGTACCAGCGGAAGGTCTGGTGCTCGAGGTCCTCGAAGTGGTCGTCGATCGTGGGCGGGCCGTGGTTGGGCTCGAGCGAGTCGCCGCGGTGGATGATCTCGGTGAACGCCTCGACCCAGTCGACCGTGTGGTCGCGCACGTTCCACACGACGCCGAGCCGCCCGCCCGGTCGCAGCACGCGGGCGATCTCCGGGAGCGCCGTCGCGGGGTCGAACCAGTGCCACGCCTGGGCCACCACGACGCCGTCCCGGTCGCCGTCCGGCAAGGGGATGTCCTCGGCGGTCCCGGGAAGCGCGCGGACGCCGGGCAGGGCGTCGACAAGCTCGGCGCGCATCGCGTCGGAAGGCTCCACGGCCACGATGTCGAGCCCGTCGAGCTGCAGCAGCGTCTCGGTGAGCTTGCCCGTGCCGGCTGCGAGGTCGAGCACCTTGGCGCCCGGGCCGGGAGTGAGCCACTCGGCCGCCTCGCGCGGGTACCCGGGACGCGCCTTGCGGTACTGGCGGGCACCGAGCTGGAAGGATCTGGCGCGGTCTGACGGGTCGGCGGCGGAGGGAGTGGTCACGGCCGAATCGTGCCACACCAGGGACGAAGGTCCTCCCGGAGGGGCCGGACCAGGGTGGTGACCGGCCCGGGAACCGCCGTCGGACCCGGGGACCCGAGCGTGGTTGGACCTGCCCCCTTCGCTCGGGTAATGTTCTCCGGCGGTACGACCCTCGGTTGCAGCAGCGCTCGCGCCGGGAGTTATACCCCCATGGGGTATGGTGTAATTGGCAGCACGAGTGATTCTGGTTCACTTAGTCTAGGTTCGAGTCCTGGTACCCCAGCGGTGCGGTGTGATCGGCTTCACGTTCGCGTGGAGGTGTAGCGCCCCGCATTCATGAGGTAGAGTTTCCGCTCGTTCGAATCCCTCCGGGGAAGAGAACAGTTCCTGGCCCCCATCGTCTAGCGGCCTAGGACGCCGCCCTCTCACGGCGGTAGCAGGGGTTCAAATCCCCTTGGGGGTACAACACGAAGGCCCGGTCACCACACGGTGACCGGGCCTTCGTCGTCTGGGAGGTGCGCGCTACTCGACGGTGCGGCGCAGCACCTCGGTGAGGCGGTTCGCCGCGGAGACCACGGCGGCCGCGTGCATGCGGCCAGGCTGGCGAGAGAGGCGCTCGACGGGGCCGGAGATCGACACGGCAGCCACGACGCGACCCGACGGACCGCGCACGGGAGCTGAGACGCTCGCCACACCCGGCTCGCGCTCCGAGACGGACTGCGCCCACCCGCGGCGGCGCACGCCAGAGAGGATCGTGGCCGTGAACTTGGACCCCTGCAGACCGCGGTGGAGGCGGTCCGGCTCCTCCCACGCGAGGAGCACCTGCGCCGCGGAGCCCGCGAGCATCGTGAGGGTCGAACCGACCGGGATCGAGTCGCGCAGACCCATGGGTCGCTCGGCGCCCGCGACGCAGATGCGCTGCTCACCCTGCCTGCGGTAGAGCTGCGCGCTCTCCCCGGTGTGGTCCCGCAGCGCCGAGAGCACGGGGCCCGCGGCGGCCAGGAGGCGGTCCTCGCCGGCGGCCGTGGCGAGCTCCGCGAGGCGCGGCCCGAGCACGAACCGGCCCTGGAGGTCGCGCGCCACGAGGCGGTGGTGCTCGAGCGCAACGGCCAGACGATGGGCCGTGGGACGGGCAAGATGGGTAGCAGCGACGAGCTGCGCGAGGGTCGCCGGACCCGATTCGAGAGCACTCAAGACCGAAGTGGCCTTGTCGAGCACTCCGACTCCGCTAGAGTTGTCCATAGGTCGATATTGGCGTCTCGAAGGCTGAGACGCAAGTC
>JAAYZM010000149.1 GCA_012514835.1 Actinomycetales bacterium | reverse complement strand
TGAGCCGGCGGCGCGCGAGAACCAGGCAGTCACCGCAGCCCGTGGGGCCACGCATCGTCCAGCGTGGCGGCCGGCACGCCCGGCAACCCACGGGCTGTCCCGTGCCCGCCGACGACGGCGCCCCGCCTCCCCTTCTCCCACGCCCGCCGACGACGGCATCGCGCCTCCCTTTCTCCCCGCCCGCCGACGACGGCGCCCCGCCTCCCCCTTCTCCCCGCCCGCCGACTTCGGCACCTACAACCCAGTTCGGCACGCACACCTGCCGAGCTCGGTGCTCACTGCCGAGCTCAGCGGAGGGGTACGGGGGATGAGCTGGGCGGGGGGTACGGGGGGAGCAGCTGGGGGTGGGGAGCGGGGGGCGGCGTGGGGTCAGCGGAAGTAGGTCGCGTGGGGGCGGCCCGCGATCTCGTGCACCTCGACCGGGAGCCCGTACACCGAGGTGAGTACGTCCGAGCAGATGACGGCGTGCGGCGGGCCCTCGTACATCACGGCACCGTCGCTCATCGCGACGATGTGGTCGGAGTAGAAGGCCGCGACGTTGATGTCGTGCACGACCACCACGACCGTCTTGCCGAGCTGGTCGGTCGCGGCGCGCAACCGTTCCATCATCGACACCGCGTGGCGCGGGTCGAGGTTGTTGAGCGGCTCGTCGAGCAGCAGCACGTCGGTGTCCTGGCACAGCACCATCGCGACGAAGGCCCGCTGGCGCTGACCCCCGGACAGCTCGTCGAGGAAGCGGTCGGCGAGCGGCACGAGGTCGAGGAACTCGAGGGCCCGCGCGACGTGCTCGAGGTCCTCGGGCGTCGTGCGGCCCTTGCTGTGCGGGTAACGCCCGAAGGTCACGAGGTCACGCACCGTGAGCCGCGAGGTGATGTGGTTCTCCTGGCGCAGCGCCGCGATGCGCCGGGCGAGCACGTCCGAGCGGGTGCGGGTCACGTCGAGCCCGTCGACGTTCACCTGCCCGCCGTCGATCGCGACGAGCCGGGCGATCATCGACAGCAGCGTCGACTTGCCCGCCCCGTTGGGCCCGATGATCGAGGTGAGGCCCCCGCGCGGCAGGCGCAGGCTCACGCCGTCGACGACGCGCACCTCGCCGTAGGCCTTGACGGCGTCGAGGACGTCGATCATCGCCGCTCACCCTTCATCAGCAGTGCCAGGAACACGACTCCTCCGACGAGCTCGATGATGACGGCGAGCGCGGTGTCGAAGGCGAGCACCCGCTCGAGGACGGTCTGCCCCGCGACGAGCGCGAGCACGCCGAGCAGCGCCGCGACGGGCATGACGACGGCGTGCCGGTGGCTGCCTGCGACGCGGTAGGCGAGGTTCGCGACGAGCAGCCCGAAGAAGGTGATGGGCCCCACGAGCGCGGTCGAGACCGACACGAGCAGCGCGACCACGACGAGCACGAGGCCCACGGTCGCGCGGTGGTCGACCCCGAGCATCGTCGCGCGCTCGCGCCCGAGCAGCAGCACGTCGAGGCGCCGGCGCAGCCCCCAGGCGACACCCACGGCCCCGAGCAGGAGCACCCCCGAGAGCCACACGAGCGATCGGTCGAAGGTGTTGAAGCTCGCGAACATCGCGTCCTGGAGCACCTGGAACTCGTTGGGGTCGATGAGTCGCTGCATGAAGCTCGACAGCGAGCGGAAGAACACCCCGAGCACGATCCCCGCGAGCACGAGCACGTGCACCGAGTACTTCGCCCCCGCGAGCAGCCAGCGGTACAGCAGCACCCCGAAGGTGAGCATCACGGCGGTCTCGAGGAGGAACTTCGCGGGCGCGGGGATCGCGGTCGTGCGCGCCGCGCCGATCGAGAACACGAGGCTCGTCTGGAGCAGCAGGTACAGCGCGTCGAAGCCCATGATCGACGGGGTGAGGATGCGGTTGTCCGTCACGGTCTGGAACATCACCGTCGAGACCGCGACCGCGACGCCCACGAGCGTCATCGCGAGCAGCTTGGTGCCGCGGAAGGGCAGCACGAAGTCCCACGAGCCCTTCGCCCCCACCGTCATGAACGCGACGGCTGCGAGGAGCACGGCCGCGCCGAGCCCGACGAGCACCCACGTCGAGCGGCGGTCGCGCGGTGCGGGAGCGAGCTCCGGGGGGGCGGCGGTGATCGGCGGCGCGCCCACCGGCGGCACGTGCCCCGCGGCCCCCGCGTCGACCCGCGGCACTTCCCCCGCGGCCCCCGCGAACGGCACGGGCGCGACAGCAGCCGCCGTCAGGGGGCCCTCGGCCCGCGGCGCCGTCGTCGGCTCAGGCGACACGGGCACCTCGCCGCAGCAGGAGGGTCAGGAACAGCGCCGAGCCGACCACGCCGACGACGACGCCGATCGGCACCTCGTACGGGTAGCGCACCGTGCGGCCCACGAGGTCGCACACGAGCACGAACGCGGCCCCGCCGAGCGCGACGAGCGGGGCGGTGCGGCGCAGGTTGTCGCCGAAGATCATCGCGACGAGGTTCGGCACGACGAGGCCCAGGAAGGGGATCGCCCCGACGGTCACGACGACGACGGCGGTCACCATCGCGACGATCGCGAGGCCCAGTGCCATGACCGAGCGGTAGCTCATGCCGAGGGTCGTGACGAAGTCCTGCCCCATGCCGGCGAGCGTGAAGCGGTCCGCGACGAGGTAGGCGAGCAGGACGAGCGCGAAGGTGAGCCACAGCAGCTCGTAGCGCCCGCGCAGCACGCCCGAGAAGTCCCCGGTCATCCACACGTTGAGCGACTGGAGCAGGTCGAGCCGGTAGGCGAAGAAGGTCGACACGGCGTTGACGACCCCGCCGAGCATGAGCCCCACGAGCGGCACGACGAGCGGCGAGCGCAGCGGGACGTGGTGCAGGATGCGCAGGAACAGCGCGGTCCCGGCGAGCGCGGCGAGGGTCGCGGCGAGCATCTTGACCATGACGGGCGCGCCCGGGGCGAGCACGGTCACGGCGAGGATGCCCAGTGCCGCGGACTCGACAGTGCCCGCGGTCGAGGGTTCGACGAAGCGGTTGCGCGAGAGCAGCTGCATGATCTGTCCCGCGATCGCGAGGCCCGCGCCCGCGAGGACGATCGCGATCGTGCGGGGCAGGCGCGAGGCGAGCACGAGGAGCGCGTCGTGCCGCTCGGACCCGCCGCCGACGGCGTCCCACAGGCCTGCGGGCGTGACGTCGCCGACGCCGACGAACAGGCTCACGATCGCGAGCAGTCCGACGGCGCCGGCGACGGCACCCAGGCGCGGCATGCTCAGCCGAGCACCGCCTCGACCTCGGCGATCATCGCGTCGAGCGCGACGAGGCCGCCGCCGAGGATGTACCAGGCGATCGAGTCGACGTAGACGATCTGGTCCTTCTGGGCCGCGGTGGTCTGGGCGACGAGCTCGTTGTCGAGCACCTCGGCGGCTGCCGCGCCGCCCTCGCCGGTCGCGGCGTCGCGGTCGACCACGAACAGCCAGTCGGGGTTGGTCTCGAGGATGAACTCGAAGCTGATCGCCTCGCCGTGGGTCGCGGCCTCGACGTCCTCGACGGCGGGGGTCACGCCGAGCGTGTCGTGCAGGATGCCGAAGCGGGAGCCGGGCCCGTACGCGGTGACCTCGCCGCCGCTCGTGAGCACGATGAGCGCGGTGCCGAGCTCGCCGGCCTTGGCCTGGACGGCCTCGACGCGGGCGTCGAGCGCGGCGATCGCGGCCTCGGCCTCGGCGGTCTTGTCGAAGATCTCGCCGAGCGTGCGGATGTTCGCGATGTTCGAGCCGTAGAAGTCGGTCCAGTCGTTGCTCAGGTCGATCGTCGGGGCGATCTTGTCGAGCTCGGGCAGCGCGGGCGCCGAACGGCTCGTGACGATGATGAGGTCGGGCTCGGCGGCGTTGACTGCCTCGTAGTCGGGCTCGAAGAGCGTGCCGATGTCGAGGTACTCCTCGCCCGCGTACTTCGCGAGGTCGCCCGGGAGGTTCGCCTTGGGCACGCCCGTGACGTCGACCCCGAGCTGCTCGAGGGTGCCGAGCGCCGCGAGGTCGAAGGTCAGGACTCGCTCGGGGTCGACCGGGACGGTCGTCGTGCCTTGCGCGTGGGTCACCGTGAGCTCGCCGGCGTCGACCGGGCCGGTGGCCTCGCTCGTCGC
Organism: Actinomycetales bacterium; assembly: GCA_012514835.1. GTDB lineage: Bacteria > Actinomycetota > Actinomycetes > Actinomycetales > Cellulomonadaceae > JAAYZM01. The sequence goes on along the minus strand of JAAYZM010000149.1, from coordinate 121 downwards.
TCCGCCGTCGGCGGCGGCGGGGGCGGGGGCGGACTCGGGCTGAGAGGCGCACGCGGTGAGGCTTGCGGCGAGGAGCACGGCGCTCGCGAGCGCGGCGCGGCGGCGGGTGGGTGTCGTCATG
>JAAYZM010000148.1 GCA_012514835.1 Actinomycetales bacterium | reverse complement strand
GGGACCAGCTCGGCCGGGTCGGCGCCCGTGAGGATGCACGCGTCCGAGCCGAGGGCCTCGACCAGGACGATCCCGTAGAGGTCGTCGAGCTCGTGGCGGTCGAGCGTCCCGGGCGGCTGGACCGCGAGCTCGGCGGGGTCCTCGGTGCGGCGGTCCTGGATCGAGGCACCGTTGCCCGCGGCGTAGGGTGCGGCCCGCACGATGAGGTTCTCGTGCTCCGCGAGCAGCCGGGCGACCGTCCCCGTCTCGCCACCGAACGGCCCGCACACCGTCGCGCGCGCGCCGAGGGAAGCGGCCATGCGGGCGACCCACAGGCCTTGCCCACCCGTGTGGATGTGCACCTGCGGCTCCGAGCTCCCGCTCGACTCCTCGATCGAGATCGACAGCCGGGGCACGGCCGCGAGCACGCAGACCTTCGGCTCGGGCTGGGTCACTCGGGACTCCTCGGCTCGGGGGACTCGTCCTTCGAGTCTGGGCCGAGACGCTCGCCCGCGCGCGTCGAGCTACGAGGTCAGGTGGGCGGCGGCGGCCTCGAACGCCGCCGTGTGGGCGTCGACGTCGGCCTCCGTGGTGGCCGGGCTCATGAGCGCCATGTTGTGGAACGGCGTGAGGAGGACCCCGTGCGTGAGGGCCTGCAGGTGGAGGTACTGCTGGAGCTCGAAGTCGTCCGCCGCGGCGGCGGCCGCACCGTCGCGCGGTGGCTCGGCGCTGAACGCGTACTCGGCGCGCGCCCCGAGCTGGGTGACGTGCCACGGCAGCCCTGCGCCCTCGATCACACCGTGCACCCCGTCCGTCCACCGGGTCGCGAGCGCGGTCATCGGCGCGAACGCGTCGTCGACCAGCACCTCGGAGAGCGTCGCGCGGGCCGCGGCGAGCGAGAGCGCGTTGCCCGCGAGCGTCCCGCCGATCCCACCCACGTCGATCTGCTCGAGCTCGACGCGCCCCATCGAGTCGTGCGCGAGGTGCTCCGTCATCCCGAAGGCCCCGATCGGCACGCCGCCCCCGATGGTCTTGCCCACCACCACGGCGTCGGGCTCGAGACCCCATGCGCCGACGGCGCCCCCGGGGCCGGCGCACAGCGTGTGCGTCTCGTCGAGCACGAGGTACGTGCCGTACCGGCGGGTGAGGCCACGCAGCGCGTCGTGGAACCCGGGATCGGGCAGCACGATGCCGATGTTGGTCAGGGCGGGCTCGGCGAGCACGGCCGCGACGTCACCGCGCGCGAGGGCCCGCTCGAGGGCCTCGACGTCGTTGAACGGGACCACGACCGTGGTGAGCGCGGGGTCCACCGGCGGCCCGATGTTGCCGTGGCGGGCCACGACCGGCCTGCGCCCGGCGGCGTCCGGCTCGCCGAGGGTCGCGAACGTCTCGTCGACCGTGCCGTGGTAGCACCAGTCGAACACGAGCACCTTGTCGCGCCCCGTCGCGAAGCGCGCGTAGCGCAGCACGTGCCGGTTGGCGTCCGTCGCGGTGAGCGTGAACTGCCAGCGGCGCACCGCGCCCCGCGCGCCACCGAATCGTCGCGTCAGCTCGGCGGCCACCACGGCGGCGTCCGCCGTCGGGAGCATCGACGTGATGCCGCGTGCGGCCTGCGCGGCCACGGCCCGGGCGACGGCCTCGGGGGAGTGCCCGCACATCGCGCCCGTGTCCCCGAGGCACAGGTCGACGTGCTCCACGCCGTCCGCGCACGCGAAGCGCGCCCCGTGCGCCTCGGTCACGTGGAGGGGGAACGGACCGGGCCACTTCGACATCCAGCTCATGGGCACGCCGCCGGGCATGTGCTCCCGTCCGGCCGCAGCGAGCTCCGCGCACCGGGGGTGGGCCGCGACGTAGGCCTCCGTCTCCGCAGCAAGGCCCGCGGCGACCCGCTCGGTGCTCACGGCGGCCATCACGGTTCCCCGAGCACGACGGCGGTCACGACGTCGAACGCCTCGTCGAGCAGGGCGTCATCGATCACGAGCGGGGGCAGGAAGCGCAGCACGTTGCCGTACGTGCCGCACGTGAGGACGAGCACGCCGCGCGCCGCGCACTCGCGGGCGATCCGGGCCGTCTCCGCGGCGTCGGGCTCGAGCCCCGGCGTGCCGTCCGGTGCGGGCCGGGTGATCTCGACGGCGATCATGGCGCCTCGCCCGCGCACCTCGGCGAGCTGGGGCGCGCGCTCGCGGAGCGCCTCGAGCCGGGTGCGCAGCCGCTCCTCGATGGCCCGTGCGCGCCCCGCGAGGTCCTCGCGCTCGAAGAGGTCGATCGCGGCGAGGGCGGCGGCGCACGCGACGGGATTCCCGCCGTACGTCCCGCCGAGCCCGCCCGCGTGCACGGCGTCCATGAGCTCGGCGCGGCCCGTGACGGCGGCGAGGGGGAGCCCGCCCGCGATCCCCTTGGCTGTCGTGACGAGGTCCGGCACCACGCCTTCGTGCTCGCTCGCGAACATCGCCCCCGTGCGCGCGAAGCCCGTCTGGATCTCGTCCGCCACGAGAACGATGCCGTGCTCGTGCGCCCACGCGGCGAGCGCGGGGAGGAACCCGGGCGCGGGCACGATGAACCCGCCCTCGCCGAGCACGGGCTCGATCACGATCGCGGCCACGGCGTCCGCCCCGACCTGCTTGTCGATCACCGAGATCGCGCGCGCGGCGGCCTCCTCGCCCGTCATGCC
>JAAYZM010000147.1 GCA_012514835.1 Actinomycetales bacterium | reverse complement strand
GATGATCCTCGGCCCCTTCGCGCCAGACACGGGCTTCGTCAGCTTCCTCTTCGAAGGTCGGACCGGCGGCGGCCAGTCCGCCGTCCTTTCGAGGGGCGGAGCCTTCGTGGGCCATTACGACGAGGACATGGACACCGTCGTGGTCGCCGAAGACGACACCCTCGACGCCGAGGGGGCGGACGAGGTGATCTACGTGGAGGTGACCCCGGGACCCATCGACCCGACCGTGAGCGGCGGCGGCCAATGCGAGATCTGCGAGATCGTTGCCGTGCCGGACGGCGGCTTCGTGGTCTGGGCCGACACGATCACGCAGATCGAGGTCGTCTGCCACACGAACCCCTGTTGATGGCTCGACTCTTGCATAGTCCCTTGCGTCGGTCGCGCTCCCGAGACCTCACGATGATTCGCTTTTCGACCCTCATCCTCGCCGCTTCGGTCCTCTCATGCACGCTCGCGGGCTGCGAAGACGATTCGCCGCCGCCCATCGAGTGGCCGCGACGTGACGGGAGCGTGCCGGACGCGTCCAGCCCCATCCCGGACGGCGGCGGGGAAGAGCCCGTGGACCGGACCTGCACCGTCCAGGACGACCTCGTCCTGGGCGAGCCCGAGCTCTACGTGCTGCCGCCCGATCGGGTGCACGTCGCCCCGCGGCCCGGCACGAGCGACGAGTTCGTGCTCGTCACCGCGCAGGAGATCTGCCCCGCGGCTTCGTGCGACGGAGGCGTTGGCGAGGGCAGCAGCGGCGGCGACGACTGGAGCCGGCGCCGCGCGGTGCTCTACGCGTTCTCGGGGAGCGGCGCGCCCACGGGGCCCACGTGGGTCAACCTCGGCGTCGGTGAGCTCCAGCACACCGACGTGCGGGCGCCGGCCCTCGCCCCCGTGGGGAACCGCCTCGTCGTCGCCTGGCTCGATCCCACCATCGGCGAGGACAACCGGATCGACGTCTGGACGCAGGCGGTGAACGCCTCGACGCTCGCGCCGATCGGCTCGATGACCCAGGCCTCGAACGCTGCGAGGAGCGCGCGGCGCCTCGTGCTCGTGCCTGGGAGCAGCTCGGCCACGGCCATCTACGAGGACTTCGAGCAGGGCTCGGCACCCACGCTCCACGCCGTGGAGATCTCGGCCGACGGCGAGCCCGGGACGCCCGCGGATCTCGGCACGCTCGTCGAGAGCGCCGACGCCCACGCTGGGCTCCGGCTCGCGGGTGGCGGGATCCTCTTCGGCTTCACCGAGCCCTCGACGGGTGGCGTGTGCGACTTCCTCGTGGGCGATCCGTACGATCTCGACACGGCGCTCACGGTCCAGGAGGACGAGGCCACGCGGTCGTGCGGCGACGTCGCGCTCGCGCCGGGCGGCGCAGCCTTCGCCGCCCAGGCTTCTGGCGCGAGCGTGATCCAGTTCCGCCCGCTCTCCGAGAACGGCGAGCCGACGGGGCGCGAGGTGCGGGTCGCCGGCAAGCCCGGCAAGGGCGCGACCCATCCGGCGCTTGCCCGGTTCGCGGGCGGGTTCTTCCTGGCCTACGTGCAATCCGGCTTCGGCATCCCGACCAGCCTCCGCGGGGCCACCCTGACGAGCGCAGGGACGGTGCAGGAGGACGTCGAGCTGGTCGCCGAGCTCGGCAACGACGTCGCCACGCCGACGGTGGCGGTGGCCGCCGACGGCTCGGCCATCGCCGTGGCTTGGAAGGAGCGTGGTGCCGACAACCGCCTCGAGACGCGTCTCGTACGCCTCACATGTCGCTGACCAAGGAAGGGAGCCATCCGCAAAAAATGCGTGACGGGAAAAAAATTGCGGGATGGTGGAGCGGGGTCGCGCCGCTCCGGAGGGGCCTCGGGACGACGCTTTGGGCGCTTTCGTTCGTCGCAGCGCTCTCGCTCCTCGGCTGCGAGGGGTCGTCGGCCGACGAGGTCTCGATCCGCGACGAGATGCCCTATGGGCTCCGCGACTGCCCGCGTCCGGCCGAGGGCTGCGCGTGCGATCCGGGGACCCCGCCCGTCGACTGCTACGTCTCGCGCGGCGGCCGGTGCGGCAAGGGGGCCATGTACTGCCGTGACGGGCTCTTCACCGCCTGCCTCGACGTCGAGGATGTGGGGCTCCGCCCACGCACGGGATTCATCGCACCGGGCTTCTCGAAGTGCCTCTCGGGCTGCGATCCCGACTGCTTCGTCGCGCACGACAGCCCCGACCCGTGGGACCTCCACGACGGCAACTCCACGCCCGAGCTCTTCCGCTCGAGCGACACCTCGGCGGCGCCGGGCGTCTACCTCGACGCGCCCGGCGGAGGCGGCGGCACGGGCACGCTCGTCGACGCCGACGGTGACGGGATCGCGGACATCGCCGAGGACCCGGGCTGCGTGGACACGGTCTCGCCCTCGACGGGCTACCCCGACTCGGCCGGGAGCTTCGGCTGCGCCTCCGGCGACCGCTTCGGCATGTACGCCGAGCTCCCGCCTGGCGGGACCGCGACGGGTACGATCCCGGTGATCCGTCCGCCGCTCCCGCCCGTGGACCTCTACATGCTCGCGGACCTCGCCGTCGTCCACATCAAGATCGAGGTCGACCTCGTCATCGGCGTGTGGACTCTCTTCGAGGCCCGCCTGACGATGGACGAGTCGGTGCAGGACGTCGCGGCCAACTTCAACGTCTTCGCGAACACGGTCGAGGGCGTCTACACGAGCGCCGGGCAGACCCCCGACGTGCGCTATGGCCTCGGGTACTTCATCGACTACCAGGCGTGGGACCGTCACGGCGACCCCAGCAACCGCGCGATCCCCTACGCCCACCACACCGACTTCACCTCGCAGCGCGCGACCTTCGCCTCGCAGCTCGGGTCGATCTCGCCGAGCCTCGAAGCGCGCGGCGTCGGCGACATCGGCGGCATCGGGCCCATCTTCAACGCCGCCGACCTCAAGCTCGAGATCGACTGGGACTGGGGCTTCATCTGGGTCAGGGTCGATCGCATCGAGCTCCTCTCGCCCGAGTCGCACACGCAGGCCCTCTACGCGATCGCCACCGGGAGCGGTCTTCCGCACGGACGGAACCTCACGCCCGCGGGTCCCGGCTGCCCCGCGGGGCAGTTCGGCTACCCGTGCTTCCGTAGCGACGCGATCCCCATCGTCGCCGTGCTCACCGACGACGTGATGCACAACGGTCCGGGGGGTGACGCCCCCAACGGCCGCTACCCGTACGACTCGAACTTCGTGCCCGTCGTCGCACGCTACGGGGGCAACATCAAGACTCTCGCCGGAGCGGGCACGGCCAGCGATCCACGCGTGATCCCGGGCACCGTCGAGACCACCTATCGCCTCTTCGACGGGGGCGACACGGGCAACACCTCGCGCTCGGCCGGCGACCCCGGCTGCGGCGGCGGCAGCTACGGCTACCGGGCCAAGGACGAGACGATCCAGTTCACGGTCGGTGGCACGGGTAACCAGCCCATCCGCATCTTCTTCGAGCGCACCGGCGGCTGGGGCGGCGCGACGCAGCTCGCGCTCTTCGCGTCGAACGGATCGCTCCTTCAGTGCGGCTCGACGAGCGGCTCGCACACCTGGAACCTGAACCTCGCGCCGGGCACCTACCGTCTCCGTGTCGACGGCGCGCGGAAGGACGACGGAATCTTCACTAACTACGAGTACACGGGGCGCTATCGCGTGGCGATCGGGCGATACCCCTCGCCATGGCCCATCGGCTACCAGTCGCACGTCCTGCCGGCGCTCCAGAACGCGGGCATCCGCGTGATCGCGCTCCACGGTTGTTCGCTGGGCACGATCTTCAACTGGTACAACTGCGCCGAGGTCTCGCAGGCCCGCTCGCAGCTCCAGACGCTCGCGGTGGCCACGGGCGGCACGCAGCCGAACGGCACGGCCATCGTCCCGAGCATCCGAAACGGCGGCGGGCAGGCCGCGACGAACGCCCTCGCCGACGGCGTCGCCTCGCTCATCCGCGGCGTCGCTCAACGCATCGAGTTCATCCCGCGCGACGACCCGAGCACGCCCGTCGACGAGCGCGCCTTCCTCTCGAGCCTGAGCGTCGACGCGCCCGGATGCTCGATGGGATCGTGCAGCGTGTCGGGTGGCGCCCTCACCTGCACGCAGTGCAACACGAACGACCAGCTCCGGCTCAACGTCTCGGTCTACTACGATCCGAACGGCAACCCGGCGCATCCGCCCCAGCAGCCGACGCCGCAGGTCTACGAGCTCCTCGTCGACGTCGTTGCGCACCGCTCGGTCTTCGGTAACACGGGGACGTCCGAGGTGCTCCGCACCATCCCGGTGCGCATCGTCATCCCGCCGGAGCGCACGCTCACGCCGGGCACCTACTGGCGCGTCTACGACGCGACGATCTTCGACCCCTCGCTTCCCGCGGGCACGCCGCTCTGCTCCATCGGCGGCATCACGGGCCTCCGCCCCGACTGGAGCAACCTCCAGTGGGCGGCGACCACGCCGTCGAACGCGAGCGGCACGAGCTACATCGAGTTCCAGGTCCGCACCGCCGACGACGTGGGCTCGCTCGCCACGGCGCCCGGGTTCTGCTTCCGCGTGCCCGAGACGGCGCCCGCCTCGCCGAGCTGTCCGACGTACCCCGCCTCGGGCGTGAACGCGGCCATCGACGTCGGCGCGCGGCTCGTCTCGTCGGGCGCGACGAACTACCGCCAGTTCCTGCGCGTGGACGCGACGCTCTACCCCACGCCGGACGCGATGGCCGGGCCCACGCTCACCGACATGCGCACGGAGTACGTCTGCACGCCGATCGAATGATCGGGTGACGCCGAATGCGAAGACGCGCCCTTCTATCGCGAGAGGGGCGCGTTCTTCGTTGGGGCGCGAGCGTCAGACGTTGAAGCGGAAGTGCATGATGTCGCCGTCCTGGACGACGTACTCCTTGCCTTCCATCGACATCTTGCCCGCGGCCTTGCAGGCCTGCTCCGAGCCGTGCTCGATCATGTCCTCGTACTTGATCACCTCGGCCTTGATGAAGCCGCGCTCGAAGTCCGAGTGGATCACGCCGGCCGCCTGCGGCGCCTTGGTGCCGCGCGGAATGGTCCAGGCGCGCACCTCCTGCTTGCCGCAGGTGAAGTAGGTGATGAGGTCGAGCATCGCGTAGCCCGTGCGGATCACCCGGTGGAGGCCGGGCTCCTCGAGGCCGAGCGAGGCGAGGAAGTCGCCGCGCTCCTCGGGCGGGAGCTGCATGATCTCGGACTCGATCGCCGCGCTGATGACGACCACGGGCGCGTTGCCGCGCCGCTTGGCGACCTCGCGCACGGCGTTCACGTGCGGGTCGGTGTCGGCGCTGCCGAGCTGCTCCTCGGCGACGTTGGCCACGAAGAAGACCTTCTTGGAGGTGAGGAGGAAGAGATCGCGGAGGATCTTCTCCTCGTCTTCGTCCTGGGGCTCGACCGTGGTCGCGGGCTCGCCCGCGTCGAGCGCGGCCTCGAGGCGCTCGCAGAGCGCGACGGCCTTCTTCTCCATCGCGTCGCTGCCCTTCGCGGCGCGGCGCGCGCGATCGAGGCGCTTCTTCACGGTGTCGAGGTCCTTGAGGATGAGCTCGGTCTCGATGGTGGCGATGTCGGCGACGGGATCGACGCGGTTGTCGACGTGGATGACGTTCTCGTCCTCGAAGCAGCGCACGACGTGCGCGATGGCGTCGGCCTCGCGGATGTGGCTGAGGAAGGCGTTGCCGCGGCCCTCGCCCTTGCTCGCGCCGCGGACGAGCCCCGCGATGTCGACGAACTCGACGGTCGCCGGCACCTCGCGCAGCGGCGTGTGCAGCTTGGTGAGGCGCTCGAAGCGCGGATCGGGCACGGTGACGACGCCGACGTTCGGGTCGATCGTGCAGAACGCGTAATTGGCCGCCTCCGCCTGCTGCTTGGCGAGGAGGGCGTTGAAGAGGGTGCTCTTCCCCACGTTGGGGAGGCCGACGATGCCGACGCGAAGGGACATGGGATCTCGAGGCGCGCCGGCCCACAGGGGCCGCGCCGAGGGGCCGGTTTAGCAGGCTCCACGGAGCGAGGCCACGGCGCCCGCGGCCACGCTTTGCACCCACGGCACCCGCATGTTGCTAAGGTGTCACCGATCGGGCGCAGGTAAGGACCAAATCATGGGTGCACGTATCCTCGTCGTGGAAGACGAAGCCGACCTCGCCGAATTGGTCGCCTTCAACCTCAGGGAAGCGGGCCATCAGGTGACGACCGCGGGGAGCGGCGCGACGGCGCTCGCCGAGCTCAAGCGGGCCAGGCCCGACCTCGTGATCCTCGACGTGATGCTCCCCGACGTGAGCGGCCTCGAGGTCTGCCGCCGCATCCGGCGCGACGAGGCGACCTCGCGCGTCCCGGTGATCATGCTCACGGCCAAGGGCACCGAGCTCGACCGCGTGGTGGGCTTCGAAGTGGGCGCCGACGACTACGTCGTCAAGCCCTTCAG
>JAAYZM010000146.1 GCA_012514835.1 Actinomycetales bacterium | reverse complement strand
GGGACGGAGCCCGAGGGCCGGCCCCTCGGTGATCGGTTCGCGCATCCCGGGGATCGCGAGGCCGATCGCCACGAGCAGCAGCGACGGGAAGAGCAGCCCGAAGAACACGTTGGCGGGCTCGCGCAGGTACAGCCGCGCCTGCGTGCGGAGAATCGTGGCGTTGGTGGACATGTCAGGCCTCCTCGGCGGTACGGGTGAGCTGGACGAACGCGTCCTCGAGCGTGGTGCGCGCGACCTCGACGTCGACGGGCCGGTGGCCGGCGCCGTGCAGCGCGAGCACCACGTCGAGCACGAGGTCCTCACGCCCTTCGACCACGACCTCGCCGTGGGAAGAGCGGGCGGCGTCGACGCTCGGGAGGGTCTCGAGCAGGGCAAGGACGGGGCCGACGACGGCGCCCTCCGGGTCGGTGTCCTGCGCGGGGGTCGGTGGGGCGCCGTCGTCGGACACCGTCACCTCCCCCGGGGACTCGAGGCGGAACCGCATGACCTGCCCGCGGCGTGCCCCGGCGGCGAGGCCCGCGGGTGTGTCGGTCGCGACCACACGGCCGTCGGCGATGAGGGCGATCCGGTCGCACAGCCGCTCGGCCTCGTCCATGAAGTGCGTGACGAGCACGATCGTGACGCCCGAGTCCCTGACCTGCTCGATGAGGTCCCACACCTCGCGGCGGGCTTGCGGGTCGAGGCCCGTGGTGAGCTCGTCGAGCACGGCGATCTCGGGCTTGCCGATCAGCGCGAGCGCGACGGACAGACGCTGCTTCTGGCCGCCGGACAGGTGCCGGTACTGGGCGTCGAGCTTCTCGCTCAGGCCCAGCCGGTGGGCCAGCTCGAGGCCGTCCGCGGGGCTCGCGTAGAAGGACGCGAAGAGTTCGAGGGCCTCGCGCACGAGGATCTTGGGGTGGAGCTCGCCCTCCTGGAGCTGCACGCCCACGCGCTCGCGCAGGGTGACGCCGTCCTGGGCCGGGTCGAGGCCGAGCACCCGGATGGCGCCGTCGTCGGCGTGCCGCAGGCCCGTGAGGCACTCGACCGAGGTGGTCTTGCCCGCCCCGTTGGGGCCGAGGATGCCGAAGATCTCGCCGCGGCGGACCTCGAAGCTCACGTCCCGCACGGCGATCTTCTCGCCGTAGCGCTTGTGCAGGCCGGTGACGCTGATGACGGTGTCGGTGCTGGTCATGGGATGTCCTCCAGTGGTGGAGCGGGTCAGGAGCGCGCGGGCCGGGCCACGGCACCGCGCAGGGAGAGTCGGGCGACGGCCCAGAACCACACGCCCACGGCGAGCGCGACGGCGAGGCCGCCCGCGTACGGCAGGTTCTCGGCGTTCAGCACCGAGGTCGTGTCCCCGGAGTCGACGTGCTGGAGCGCCGTCGCGGCCATGAGCACCGGGCCCACGGTGAGCGGCAGCGCGAGCGTGCCGAGCCAGCCGCCCCAGCGCAGGTAGACGGCACCCACGGCGAGACCGGACAGCGCGAACACCGCGAGGAGCACGCTCTGGTCGAGGACCGCGAGATACCACGGGTCAGTCGGGACCGGGGGCTGACCGTAGACCGTCTGCGACACCCACCCTGACGCCTCGAAGAACCACCGTTCCACGAGTGCCACCGCGACGGAGAGCGCGCCGTAGACCGGGGCCACCACGAGGAACCCGAGCACGAGCTGGCGCAAGAAGTTGCGGCGGGTCACACCGAGCGCGAGGTGGGCGGCGAAGCCCTCCGCGACCACCACGATCGCCATGGCGAACAGGAACCAGCGCGGCCCTTGAGAAGCTCCCGCGTAGATGCCGCCGATGTCGCCGCCGAGCCGGTGGACCAGCGTGGGCACACCGAGCGTCACGGCGATCACGATGGGCCACAGCCACAGGGCGAGCCACAAGCACTGGGTGACGACCTTCCGTGCGACGGCGCCCATCATGCGTCACCTCCCGCAGCACTCAGGACCGTGGCCGGGGCGCCGTGCACCAACCGGTACGCCGTGACGAGCGAGAGGGCGCCGAGCGCGGCGATCACCGCGAGCGTCACAGGGGCGGAGAGCCCCACGACGCCGAGCACCTCGCCAAGTCCCGAGGACGCCCGCAGCTCGAGCGCCGCCGTCGCCGCGAGCATGGGGGTGGCCGTGAGCAGCAGCGCGACCGTGCCGCGCACTCCCCCGAAGCGCCGGTAGCCGGCCGCCACGGCGAGGCCCGCGAACCCGACGGCCGCCGCGATCACGAAGGACTCGAGCAGCACGAGACCCACCTGGTCGCTCGAGTCGAAGACGTGGCCCGTGCGGATGACTAGCGGCCAGCCGTTCGCCTCATAGACAGGACGCTCGACCTGGAACGCCACCGTGAGCAGCACCGCGTAGGCGAGCGCCGCGACGGTCACCGCTGCGGCGCCCGCCGTGACGAGGGACCGCCGGGTGCGACCGCTCGCGACGTGCGGCACGAACCACACCGCGAGGATCGTGATGGCGAACGCGAAGAGGAAGTTCCGCGGCGTGATCGACAGCGAACCCACCACGCTCTCGGTGACCCCTGCCGTCGAGGCGTTGGACCGGGTGATCCCCACGGCGAAGAGCACGAAACCCAGCCACACCCAGCTCGAGGAGAACGCGAGCCAGCGCAGGGCGGAGCGGAACGCGTGGCGGTCCAGAGGACCGGGCCCTTCGGCAATCCGGATGGGGCCGGTGACCGTCGTCGTGCTCATGACGTCCCCTGCGGCGAGGTGAGGTGCACGAAGAGGTCCTGGAGCGGGACCGAACCCAGCTCGAGACCGGCCGCGGCGGCGTTCGTCCGGGCGTCCGCGGGCAGCGCGTCCACCACGATCGCCTGGACGGTGGGGCCGAGCGCCTTGCGGGCGACCACGCGCCACGGGGCCGTGAACTCGTCGACGGCGGCGGCCGGGCCGGTCACCGTGGTACCGCGCGAGCGCAGCGTCTCGGCCTCCTCGTCCACGAGCACCCGCCCCGCGTCGAGGATGATGACGCGCTCGAAGAGCCGCTCGACCTCCTCGATGAGGTGGCTCGAGAGCACGATCGTGCGCGGGTGCTCGGCGTAGTCCTCGAGCAACGCGTCGTAGAACGCGTACCGCGACGGGGCGTCGAGCCCCAGGTAGGCCTCGTCGAACATGGTGAGCGGGGCACGGGAAGCAAGGCCGACGACGACGCCGAGCGCCGACCTCTTGCCGCGCGAGAGCTGGGTCGGCTTCTTGTCCAGGGGCAGCTCGAAGAGGTCCACGAGCCGCGCCGCGAGCTCGGCGTCCCATGCGGGGCGGACGGCGGCCGCGTAGCGCAGCACGTCCTTGGTCTTCTCGTCGAGGAAGTCCCCGCCCTCGCGGATCAGGCACGTGCTCGCCATGATCCGCGCGTTCTCGTACGGGTCCTCGCCGCCCACGCGGAGGGTGCCGGCGCTCGCGCGCTGGAACGCCGCGATGGTGGACAGCAGGGACGTCTTGCCCGTGCCGTTGCGGCCCAGCAGGCCGTAGATGACGCCGGGCTGCAGGTCGAAGCTGACACTGTCGACGGCCGTGGTGCGGCCGTAGCGGACGGTGAGGTCGCGGACCTCGACGGCGAAGCTCATCGGGTCTCCTCCTGAGGGTTCGTGGGGGCTGTGGGGTTCGTGGGGGTGGTGGGTCGCCGGGGGGCGCCGTCGTCGGCGGAGCGTTGCTCGAGGCGCGCGATCACGTCCGCGAGCGGGATCCCGAGCACGCGCGCCTGGGCGGCGACAGGGTCGACCACCTCGGCGAAGAAGCTCGCGCGGCGGCCCTCGAGGAGCCGCTCGCGGGCGCCGGGCGCGACGAACATGCCGAGGCCGCGGCGCTTGTAGAGGACGCCCTCCTCGACCAGCTCGGCGAACGCCTTCTGGGCCGTGGCGGGGTTGATGCGGAACGTCGTGGCGTACTGCGTGGTGGACATGACCTGCTCGTCCTCCCCGAGCGTGCCGGAGACGACCTGCTCGCGGATCTGCTCTGCGATCTGCAGGTAGATCGGCTCACGCCCGTCGAACACTGCGCGCCCTCCCGGTCTATGGGTTCATTACTCCACTAATGAACCACACCACCGCCCACCCGTCAACCCGTCAACCCGTTGCGGAACACCACGCAACTCCGCGGGACGTCAGCGCACGAAAATGCCCCTTGCGGAACACCACGGGACGCTGGTGTTCCGCAAGGGGCACTGAGGCCGCAGGCAGCTCAGGCCTGGGCGGCGATGAGCTCCGCGATCTGGATGGTGTTGAGGGCCGCACCCTTGCGCAGGTTGTCCCCCGAGACGAAGAACGTCAGCCCGCGACCGTCCGGGACACCCGGGTCCTGGCGCAGCCGCCCCACGAGGGACAGGTCCCCGCCCGCGGCGGCGAGCGGCGTCGGCACGTCCGCGAGCTCCACCCCGGCAGCCGAGGCGAGCACCTCGCGCGCCCGCTCCACGGAGATCGGCCGGTCGAACTCGGCGTTGACGGACAGCGAGTGCCCCGTGAACACGGGCACGCGCACGCACGTGCCGGACACGAGCAGCTCGGGCAGGTCGAGGATCTTGCGCGACTCGTTGCGCAGCTTGCGCTCCTCGTCGGTCTCCCCCGAGCCGTCGTCGAGCAGCGAGCCCGCGAGCGCGACGACGTTGAACGCGATCGGCGCGACGTACGTCTGCGGCTC
>JAAYZM010000145.1 GCA_012514835.1 Actinomycetales bacterium | reverse complement strand
TACCCGAAGACGTGCGCGAGAGCGTCCTGGGCGCTCACCCGGCTCGCGGTGCGGCCGATCACCACGGCGAGCTCACCCTCGTGGTCGGTGCGCACGTCGCGGTAGGGCAGCCGCACGCGCTCGCCCGGGCCGATCACCGACGAGCTCGCCTTGAGGAAGACCCCGTAGTCCGCGATGGTGCGCTGCTCCCCCATCTCCGCCTTGTGGTCGAGGTAGTTCACGGGCGCTCCCACGACCTTGCCGGGCCGCGCGATCGGGGCGGCGAGGTCGAGCTCCGCGAGAGGTCGCTCCGGAAGCGCGTCGAGGTCGAGCGCGGCGAGCTCGACGAGAGACCCCCCTCGCTCGAGGAACGCGAGCAACGGACCACCCGGACCAGGGACCAGGCCGAGGGCGTCGGTCAGGTCGAAAGCGTGCTCGTCGGCGACGGCGTGCAGGCGCGCGTCGCGGGTACTGGCTAACCTCATCGTCAGTGGCTCCCGTGTCAGGTCCCCAAAAGAATGTGACATGACTATCGGCGCACGGCGTGTAATGTGTCAAGTATTGAGGACGCGGAAGGGATCGCGATGGTGCGAGCAGCACGGACGGCCGCCTGGGAGTCACGCACGCGGCAGGGCTCCCCCCCGAGCCTGCTCCTGACTCTCCTCGGTGACTACTGGTGGGGCCAGGAGGAACCGCTTCCCTCGGCCGCGCTCGTCGAGCTCCTCGCCGACTTCGACGTGAGCGACGTCGCGGCGCGTGCAGCCCTGAGCCGCATGGTCAAGCGCGGTCTGCTCGAGTCGACCCGTAGCGGACGCAACACCTTCTACTCCATGACAGCGCGCGCCCAGCAGGTGATGCGTCGCGGCGCCGAACGCATCGTGGCCTTCGGTGTGGACGACGACGCCTGGGACGGCACCTGGAGCCTCGTGGCGTTCTCCGTGCCCGAGGCGAACCGGGCGGCCCGAGAGGCGCTGCGCACGCGCTTGCGGTGGCTCGGCTACGCGCCCCTCTACGACGCCCTCTGGGTGTCACCGCGTCCCCACCACGACGAGGCCCTCGCCGAGCTCGCCGAGCTGGGCGTCACCGCCACCACGGCCTTCGTCGCCGAGGCCCCCGAGTCCTCGCGCGGGAGCCTCGTGCCGCAGAGCGCCTGGGACGTGGCGGAGCTCGCCGAGCGTTACCGCGAGTTCGTCATCGCCTGGGAGCCCACGCACGCCGCACTCGGGCAGGGCGCGATCGCCCCTGCCGAGGCACTGATCCGTCGCACGCAGCTCATGGACGCCTGGCGGTCCTTCCCCGGGCTCGACCCGGACCTCCCACGCCGCCTGCTCCCGGTCGACTGGCCTCGGCCCGCGGCACGCGCGCTGTTCCTCGACACCTACGAGGCGCTCGGAGCGCCCGCCTCGGTGCGCGTACGGCAGGTGATCGCCAAGCACGCCCCCGAGCTGGCCGACCGCGTGGTGCAGTTCTCGCTCCTCGCCGATCCGCCGGGACCGAGGCCAGCAGGATCCACCGGGGTGCCCGTGAGGACCTCCGCGACCTGAGGGGCTCTCCCTCGGCCCGAGGAAGCCGGGTCAGGGGTGGCCGAGCGCCTCGCGCATGGCCCGGTCGACCTCGGAGGGCCGGCCGTCCTCGCCGACGCGCACGCACGTGGTCTCCCCCACGACGCACTCCTGCCCTGCGCGGAGCACGCGCCACCCGTAGGTGATCGACGTCCGACCGATCGCCGTGGCCGCGATCTCGACCTCGGCCCTGTCGCCGAAGTGCAAGGGTGCGAAGAACTCGACCGTGATGCGCCGCCGAGGAAAGCTCGTGAGCTCGCTGAGCCCCGCCGCGCGCAGCAACGAGTGCTCGGCCCGCTCGGCCCAGCGCAGTGCCGCCGTGTGATGGATCCGCCCGCCCGCGTCGGTGTCGACGAACTCGACGCGGACGGGCTCGACGTGGCTCGTCACCTCACAGCTCGAGGGGAGGCAGACTGATCCCGCTGCTCTGGGCGTGCGGTGCGAACGTCGACTCCCACGCCGCCGCGACGCCCTGGGCGTCCCAGCCGCCCTCGTGGAAGTTCACCGCGACCTCGGTGGGATGCGAGTAGAGGAAGAGCTTGTCCCCGCCGATGCCGATCGCCTGGCCCGTGACCCCCGTCGCGGCGTCCGAGGCGAGCCACACGACGAGCCCGGCCACGTCCTCGGGACCGCCGAGGGCGTGGTCCTGGCGGACGACCTTGGGCAGCTGCTCACCTCGCTCGAACGCCTCGGCGACGGGCGCGTAGAGCGGGATGGTCGCTGTCATCGCCGTGATGGCCGTGGGGACGACGGCGTTCACCGTGATGCCCGCGCGCGCGAGCTCGAGGGACCAGGTGCGCGCCATCGCGACGATCCCCGCCTTGGCCGCCGCGTAGCTGGTCTGCCCGAAGTTGCCGTGCTGACCTGCGGGAGAGCCGATGAGGATGATCCGTCCCCCGGCAGCACGCTCCCGCATGTGGACGGCCGCGGCACGCCCCGTGGTGAAGGCGCCGCGCAGGTGGGTCTCGACGACGAGGTCGAAGTCCTCGTCCGAGGTCTTCCACAGCACGCGGTCGCGCAGCACGCCGGCGTTCGCGACCAGGATGTCGAGCCCTCCGAACGCCTCGACCGCGGCGGCCACGAGGGCGTCGGCCGTCTCGGCGGACCCCACCGGTGCGACGACGGACGTAGCCCGGCCGCCCGCTGCCTCGATCTCGGCGACGGTCTCGTGGGCGGCGTCGGCGTCGACGTCGTTGACAACCACGTCGGCACCCGCAGCGGCGAGAGCCTTCGCGTAGGCCTTGCCAAGACCCCGCCCGCTCCCCGTGACGACGGCTGCCTTGCCGCTCAGGTCGACGCTCATGCGTAGTACCTCACGATCATCGTCGCGACGGCCACGGGCTTGGCCAGTCCCTCGGCCTCGAACGTGTTCTCGAACACGGCCTGCAGCCCTCCGGGAACCTCGGTCACCTCGGCGAGCCGCGAGCTCACCCGGATCGCCGACCCTACGAGCACAGGAGCGGGGAACCGCAGCCGGTCGAGACCGTAGTTGACGCCCGTGCCGACACCGGTGACCTCGAGGATCTCCGCCATGAGGGGCACGACGAGCGCCAGCGTGAGGTAGCCGTGCACGATCGTCCCGCCGAACGGCGTCGTGGATGCGAAGTCCGGGTCGAGATGGACGGGGTTGTGGTCGCCCGTGAGGTCGGCGAAGCGCTGGACCTCGTCCTGGGTGATGGTGCGCCAGGACGACGGGCCGAACGTGGTCCCGACGAGCCCGGGCAGCTCGCTCATCGCGACGGTGGTCGTGGAGTGGCTCATGTCTCTCTTCCTCGGTGGTGGGGGTAGGTCAGCCGTCGACGCGAACGACGACGGCTCCGGCAGAGTCGCCTGCGGCGCAGCCCGTGAACAGGCCGACACCGCCGCCGCGAGCGTGCAGCGCGTAGACGAGCTCCGTGATCGCCCGGGCCCCGGTGGGACCCTGCGGGTGGCCGTACACGAGCGACGAACCGTAGGGGTTCATCCGCTCGAGCGGGAAGCCGAGCTCCTGGGCGAACCAGAGGTCGTTCACGGCGAAGGGGTTGTGGGTCGTCACGACGTCGACGTCGCCGATGTCGAGCCCGGCGTCGGCGAGAGCCGCACGCGCGGCCGGGACGGGTGCCTTCGGCATGTACGCGGGCTCGGCGCGGGCAAACCCGGTCGAGAGGATCTGTGCCGTGACTCCGTCCTGGCCGAGCTCTCGGGCGCGCCCGCCGCTCGCGACCACCACGCCCGCGCACCCGTCCGCGGGGTGCGTCTGAGCACCGAAGGTCACGACTCCCCCGGGCTTGAC
>JAAYZM010000144.1 GCA_012514835.1 Actinomycetales bacterium | reverse complement strand
GCCCTTCTTGAGCGCCTCGTCCGGCAGCCCGATCGCGAGTGCGTGCGGGATCTTCTTCTCGGCGACCTCGTGGGTGCGGATCAGGCCGATCAGGTGGCTGATCGACGAGGCCCGGGAGCCGTCCTTGAGCCCGTCGGAGAACAAGTCCGTCTTGACCACGCGGTTCGAGGTCCACGCCGTGTCGCTCTGCTTCGTGGCCTTGTACAGCTCATACGCCCAGCGACCGTCCGGCTGGAGGATCGAGAGGTGCTGGTCGGAGCCCCCCGTGGTCACGGCATCCTTCGGGATGCGGATCTTGTAAGTCTTCTTGCTCTTCGTGTCGGTGAGCGTCGCGAGGGGGTCGGAGCTCTTTGCATAAGCCACGGCGATCGACCAGTTCTCCCGGTTGATCGTGGGGTTTGCGAGGGCGAGGCCGCGCATCAAGGCGTGGTCCGAGCCCCCGAACTTGGCCTTCGAGCCGATCGCGGTGTTGGCCGGCGAGTCCGAGCTGAACGGGTGCAGCGTCGCGAGCCGGGCCCCGGCGGGCGGCGGCTCAGGAGACGGGTCGGGAGTCGGTGACGGCTTCGGCGTCGGCGACTTCGTGGGCGTGGGGCTGGGCTCCGCCGTCGGCTTCGGCGTGGGCTTGGGAGTGGGCTTCGCGGTCGGCTCTGCCGTGGGCTTCGGAGTGGGCTTCGCGGTCGGCTTGGGAGAGGGCTTGGGCGTCGGCTTGCGAGTCTTCGTGGGCTTCGGCACCGGCTTCTTGGGAGCTGACTTCGTCGCACTCGGGGACGGGGTGGGCTCGGCAGGGAGCTTCGTCTCGGTCGTCGCGCTCGGGCTCGCGGTCCCTGGCTTCGCCGTGGTCGCGACGTCAGACTCCGGTGCGGCCGTCCGCTCTCCCGAGCGGGACACAGCGACCGCGGCGTCGTCCCGAGCGGTGGGGCCGCCCAGGGACGTGGTCGACACGACGCCGTGAGCGCATCCGGCGAGCAGGAGTGCGGACGCGGCCGCCCCTGCCGTGGCGCGGCGGACGAGACGCGCGGCAGACAGCGCGTCGTGACGGGCGGGCGATGCGAGATGGCGGCTCACGTGTCGTTTACTCCAGGTGGGGCGGTACGAGAGGTATCGGTCGGTTCCGACTGGACCTTTCGGGTGAGAACCATGGTTCTTCCGGGTGACGGTACGGGTTCACGGATGTTCCTGCACCCAGGCCGGCGCGGGGTGCTCGGCGCCCTTTCCCTGGTGCGTTCTGCCTGATCGGAGGCCGGTTCCGAGGAGCCCCCCACGTCACGACACGAAACGAGACACGAGCCCCGGAGCGCCCTCCGGGGGCTCGACCGTAACCATTTCGTGACCTAGATGTGACGGACATCACACCCGCGGAGAGTGTCCGGGATGCGAACGGGTAGCGTTCACCTCGTGACCGAGTCCCTCAGCCTGCGCGACGCGATCCAGCTCCTTGACGGCCTCTACCCGCCAGGATCGGCCGAGAGCTGGGACGCCGTGGGTCTCGTCGCGGGAGACCCCTCTCAAGAGGTACGGCGCGTGCTCTTCGCCGTCGATCCGGTCGCCGCGGTAGTCGCCGAGGCCGAGTCCTGGGGCGCTGATCTGCTCGTGACGCACCACCCGCTCCTGCTGCGTGCGGTCCACTCCGTGGCCGCGACGACCTTCAAGGGCTCGCTCGTCCACCGCCTCGTGAGGTCAGGGGTCGCGCTGCACGTGGCTCACACGAACGCGGACAGCGCGCACGACGGCGTCGCCGAGTCCCTCGCTGCCGCGATCGGCGTGCGGGACCTGCGCCCCCTCGTTCCCGCGGACCAGACGCTCGCCGGAGGGGCTGCGCTCGCCGGAGACACTGCGCTCGCCGGAGGGACCGGGCTCGGGAGGGTCGGGACCCTGGAGGCCGACGTGACCTTGCGAGCCTTCGCGCAAGGGGTCGCTGCTGCACTGCCCTCGACGGCTCACGGGGTGCGGGTCGCTGGTGACCTGGACGCCACGGTGCGCACGGTCGCCGTCGTGGGCGGCGCCGGGGACTCTCTCTTCGAGGCCGTCCGTGACGCCGACGTCGACGTCTATGTGACGGCGGACCTGCGGCACCACCCCGCCTCCGAGGCCCGCGAGCGTGCAGAGTTCGAGGGGCGCGGCCCGGCTCTTGTCGACGTGTCGCACTTCGCGAGCGAGTGGCCGTGGCTCGCCCGCGCGGCCGAGTCGCTGCGGTCCGCCGCGGCGCGGCGCGGCGCTACCGTGGAGACCCACGTCTCGACCCTGTGCACCGACCCGTGGTCGGCGCGCTTCGACTCCCCAGAAGGAGACGCTCCGTGAGCACAGCACCCGCGTCCGAGCAACGACGACTGCTCGAGGTCCAGGCGCTCGACACCCGGCTCGACCAGCTCGCGCACCGGCGTCGCACCCTCGACGTCCTCGTCCGGGTGACCGAGCTCGAGGAGCGCACGGCGGCCATCGCCACCGAGCTCGTCACGGCGCGCACGGCACACTCGGACGTGCGCCGCGAGCTCGCGAAGGCCGAGCTCGACGTCGAGCAGGTCCGCACCCGCGCCCAGCGCAACCAGGCGCGCCTCGATGCCGGGCAGGGGACGGCCAAGGACATGCAGGCGCTCACGCACGAGCTCGAGGCGCTCGCCCGGCGCCAGGGTGAGCTCGAGGACGTCGAGCTCGAGGTCATGGAGCGCCTCGAGGCGCATGACGCCGACCTCACCGAGCTCGAGGCGCGCGCCCGTAACGCGGCCGGCGACCACGAGGCAGCCCTGGCCGAGCGGGACGCGGCCTTCGCCGAGATCGACGCCGAGGCGAGCCAGGTGCGCAGCGCGCGGGACGCCGAGGCGGCCCAGGTCTCCGAGTCGCTCCTCGCGCTGTACGAGAGGCTTCGCACGCAGCACGGCGGTGTCGGCGCCGCGCTCTTGCGGGGTACCCGGTGCGAGGGGTGCCGCCTCGACCTGAACGCGGGCGACGTCGCCGTGATCCGCGCCGCCGCCGAGGACGCCGTGGTCCGTTGCGAAGAGTGCGGGCGCATCCTCGTGCGCACCGGGCCAGGTCAGGACTAGGACATGCGGCCCGAGCGGCTGTGGTGGTGGTCGACGCGCCTCCACCGGCGGCGGCTCACCCTGCTCGCCAAGGTCCTCAAGGCGGTCAACTTCCAGGTGTTTCACGCGATCCTGCCGTACCAGTGCGAGATCCACCCCGACGTCACGCTGTGGCACCGGGGTGCCGGCACGGTGATCCACCCCAACACGCGGATCGGGCGCCGCGTGTCGATCGGCCACGGCGTCACCATCACCGCAGGCTCGCAAGAGCCGGGTTCGCCCCTCGCCGTGCACCTCGGGGACGACGTGGTGGTGGGGGCCGGTTCGCTCGTCCGCCCGAAGCGGGGTCATGCGCTCCACGTCGGTGCGGGTGCGCAGATCGGCGCGCACGCCGTCGTCGTCAAGGACGTCCCCCCTGGCGGGGTGATGGTGCCTCCCGTGGCCACGCTCCGGGACGAGCCCGCCGGAGGCTGAGGGGCGCTCAGCCCACCGCGATCTCGAGGGTCTGCTGGTGTCCCGGTCCGTCGAGGAGCGCGGCGTCGAGCACGCGCCACCCACCGGGTCCGCTCGGGCCCACGGCGGGCAGCTCGCGGGCCGCGTCGAGCAGCTCGGCGGACGTGCGTGGCACTGCCGCGTCCCGCGTGAGCAGGTGTCGCGTGAGCACGCCGCGCGTGTGCTTCGCGTGGTGCGACACGACCTTCCCGTCCCGCACGACGCGCACGCCCACCCACGCGTGCGCCGTCGGCCCCGGACGCCACGCGGCCTGGTACGCCGCCGAGCGGCAGTCCACCACGAGGCGTTCGGCAGCGATCGGGTTCAGGACCTCGGCGAGCGGGGCGCGCCACACACCAGCGAGCTGGCCGAGCCCAGGAAGCGCCGTGCCCATCGCCAAGCGGTACGCGGG
This sequence comes from Actinomycetales bacterium, assembly GCA_012514835.1. Taxonomy (GTDB): domain Bacteria; phylum Actinomycetota; class Actinomycetes; order Actinomycetales; family Cellulomonadaceae; genus JAAYZM01. The sequence continues at coordinate 725 of JAAYZM010000144.1, read as the reverse complement.
GATGCGGTCGAGCGGGGCGACGAGGCCCCACAGGGCGGAGACCGTCCGCACGTGCTCCTGCGCGCGCGCGAGCGCCGCACCCTCGAGCTCGGCGAGTCCCGCGGCCGCGTACAGCACCCCCGAGTAGACCTCGCGCGCCGGGGCCGTCGGCTCGGTGTCGAGCCGCACGTTGCGAGCCACCTCGGTCGCGAGGCCCGCGGACACACCGAGGACCTCGAGGGCGTCGGACCGGGCGCTCGCCGCACGCAGCCCGGTCAAGACGAGCTCCCGGGGCTCGGACAGCTCGGGAGAGCTCAGGGAGGACAGCTCGACGGGGAGTGCGCCGTCGGCCCCCGGCGTCTTGCCTTCGGACGGAGGGAGAAGGACGAGCACGGGAGCACTCTAGGCCCTCGAGCTGGTGGTCCCTGGACGGGCTGCACTAGGCTGACGGCGCGGATGAGCTGGTCGGGCGGCCGCGTCGGGCTTCGGCCCGCCGAGGAACGTCCGGGCTCCGAAGGGCAAGGTGGTGGGTAACGCCCACCCGGGGTGACCCGCGGGACAGTGCCACAGAGAACAGACCGCCGTCGAGGCCTTCGGGCCACGGCGGCAAGGGTGAAACGGTGGTGTAAGAGACCACCAGCGCACCGGGTGACCGGTGCGGCTCGGTAAACCCCACCTGGAGCTAGGTCGAACAGGGAGCGTTCGAGGGCGGCCCGCCCGAGCTCCCGGGTAGACCGCTCGAGGCG
>JAAYZM010000143.1 GCA_012514835.1 Actinomycetales bacterium | reverse complement strand
GGCGACGAAGTGCTCGGGCAGCGCCGCGGCACCGAGCACGACCCCGGCGACAGAGCCTGCGGTCGCGCCGTTCGAGTCGGTGTCCCAGCCGCCCTGGACCGTGAGCCCGACGGTCGCAGAGAAGTCGTCCTCGCCCCACAGCAGCCCCGCGGCGATCACGGCGGCGTTGTTGATCGTGTGCACCCAGGAATAGTGCCCCCAGCGTTCCTGGATCGCCGCGATCGCCTGCTCCCACGCGAGTCCCTCGTCGCGCATGTCGCGCACCGCGCGCAGCGCCTCGGCGAGCCGCGACCGCGGCGGCACGTAGTCGAGCGAGCGGTCGAAGGCCTCGCGGACCGTCGCGGACGAGAACGCGCCAGCGAGCAGCGCGGCCGACCACAGCTCGCCGTAGACCCCGTTGGCGACGTGCGAGAGCGTCGCGTCCTGGTAGGCGAGGGTGAGCGCCGCGACGGGGCGGCCGGGGTTGGTCCAGCCGAACGCGTCGCCGCGGATGAGCGCGCCGATCCACTCGCGGTAGGGGTTGCGCACGCTCGCGACCTGCTCGATCGGGACCTTGTGCAGCAGGTTGGTGTAGGCGGCGCGCTCGGCGGTGTAGACCTGCAGGTAGGGCAGCAGGGTCAGCCACGCCTCCGCGACGTGTGCGGGACGCAGCGCGCGTCCGTGCGTCTCGAGCAGGTGGATCGTGAGGATCGGGTAGTCGATGTCGTCGTCGCGGGCCGAGCCGCGCACGTTGCCGCGGGTCGTCTCGGGCCAGTTCTCGCGCAGCTCGAACTCGGGCGGCATCGGGTCGAGCAGCGGCAGGTAGTCGCGCAGCGGGTAGGCGTCCGCGCGCTCGAGGTAGTCGCGGATGTGCGCGGTGGTCCAGTGCTCGCCCCACTCGATCGGCTTGCCGAGGTTGCAGCCCGCGATCCGCCCGAGCCAGCCGCCGAGCACCTTGTCCTCGAGCTCGCTGCCTGTCGCGACGCTGCTCGCAGCTTGCGCCCTACCTCCGGGCAGGGAGTCGAGGATCGAGTCGAGCCCCTCGGGTTCCTCGTAGTCCCAGGCGGGGTCGCGCGGGGCGGAAGCGAGCTCGGCGAGGAGTCCCTCGAGGGCGTCGTCGTCGGCGGGGTCGATCGACGCGAAGCGCTCGCGGAAGGGAGCCACGACGTGACCCGACTCCTCGAGCTGGTCCAGCTCGTCGTGGACGAGGTCGAAGGAACTGAGCGGATCATGCATGGGAGGACTCCTCGCAACGGTGCGTGCAAAACCATTTGCATCCTACACAGATCTCCGCCAAGATGAGTCCACTGCAACTCGAGACGATGGAGTCAGGAATGAGTGATGCAACGAGATCCACCGCGCGACGACGCGGTGCGGCCGCGATGTCCGCGCTCGCCGTGACCGCCTCCTTCGCCCTGGTCGCGTGCGGTGACGCCGGCGGCGCTGACGGGGCCAAGGTCACGGTCTGGTTCGACACGCAGGTCGCGAACGCCGAGGCATGGGACCAGTGGAAGGTGTTCAACGTCGACCCCTTCATCGAGGACAACCCCGACGCACAGGTCGAGGCCGTGCGCGTCGCGGCAGACACCCAGGACCAGAAGCAGCGGGTCGCCCTCGCCGCCGGGACCGGTCCCGACATCATCACCACCGCGGGGCCCTCCTCCGCCGTCGGCTACGCCGCCGCCGGCTACCTCGCGGACCTCACCGAGGTCGCCGAGCGCAACGACTGGTCCGAGAACATCCTGCCGTGGGCGCTCGACGCGGGCGTCGTGGACGGCAAGCTCGTCATGCTCCCCGCGGAGTACGAGACGCTCATCGTCTACTACAACAAGTCACTCTTCGACGAGCACGGCTGGCAGCTTCCGACGGACCGCGCCTCTCTCGAGGCCTTTGCCAAGACCGCCGAGGCCGCGGGCGTCATCCCCTTCGCGGCGGGCAACGCCTCATGGCCCGCCGCGACCGAGTGGTACGTCTCGGCCTACCTCAACCAGGTCGCCGGCCCCGCCGCGCTCTACGACGCGCTCGTGGGTGACGCGGCCTTCACCGACGCCCCCTTCCGTGAGTCGATCCAGATGATGAAGGACGACTTCGACGCCGGCTGGTACGCAGGCGGCGTGCGGCAGTACTTCACGACCGAGGACCCTCAGAAGTACGCCGCGCTCGCCGACGGGCAGGCCGCGATGATGCTCTCGGGAAGCTGGGAGCTCTACGCGCTCGGTGACTACTTCGAGACTGACGAGAACCCCCACGAGTGGGACTGGGCTCCTCTCCCGGGACTCTCGGACGCTGCGCCCGAGCAGATCTTCCCGCTCGGTGTCGGACTGACCCTGTCGGCGAACGCCGCCTCGAAGAACCTCGACACCGCGATCAGCTACCTCGAGTGGAAGTTCTCCAACCCCGAGGTCATGTGGGAGGCGACCGAGACGATCGGCCAGGCGCCGCTCCCCGTGAAGTTCGAGGAGTCGGACATCCCCGCTGGTGTCGACCCGCGCATCGGGCGGCACTACCTTGAGATCTCGCAGTCCTCCGACGACGGCGCCGTCGGCTACGTCTCGTGGACCTCCTTCGGTCCCGAGCTCGGCGGGTACGTCGTCGACAACGCGGACAAGATGCTCACGGGAGACCTCACCGTCGAGGCCTTCTGCGAGGGCATGCAGGCCGCACACGCCTCGGACACCGAGGCGGGGCTCGTCCCGCCGGTGTTCTCCTCGGACAGCTAGGTGGTCATGGCCTCGACCGATGCGACCCCTCGCACCGTCGCCCCGGCGCCCAGCGCGCCGGGGCGACGGCCAGCGCGGCGCAGCAGACGTCGCGGGAGCCGCGCGGTCGCGATCGCGTTCCTCCTGCCCGCCCTCGCGGTCAACCTCCTCGTGATCGGCGGACCAGGCGCGAGCAGCTTCTTCTACGCGCTCACCGACTGGGACGGCTTCACGACACCGAGCTTCACGGGTCTCGAGAACGTCACGCGCCTCGTGGCGGACTCGAACTTCTGGAACGCGATCAGCCACAACGCGATCTACCTGCTCACCTTCATCACCGTCCCGATGGCGATGGGGCTCGGCGCAGCGTTCATGCTCTCGCGCATCCGGCGTGGCACCGCACCGTTGCGCGTCATCTACTTCGTGCCCTACCTGTTCGCGAGCGTCGTGACCGCGCAGGTCTGGAAGAACCTGCTGAGCCCTTCGAGCGGGATCGCCTCGGCGCTCAACAAGATCGGCATCACGGCGCTCGACGACGTGTTCTTCTTCGGCGACACGCGCCTCGCCCTGTTCAGCGTCATGGCGGTCGACGTGTGGCAGTTCTGGGGGTTCCTCGTCGTGCTGTTCCTCGCCGCGATGCAGGGCATCGACCAGAGCCGGTTCGAGGCCGCGCGGATCGACGGCGCCAACGCGTGGCACGAGTTCTGGCACATCGCCCTGCCGGGGATCCGCCCGACCCTGACCTTCGCCTTCATGATCATCTCGCTGTGGTCGCTGCTGACCTTCAACTTCGTCTTCGTGCTCACGGGGGGCGGGCCGGCAGGTTCGAGCGACGTGGTCGCCCTGCTGGTCAACCGCGTCGCCTTCGAGCAGCTCCAGGCGGGGTACGCGACCGCGATCGCGCTCGCGATGTCCTTCCTCGGAGCCTTGCTGCTCGTGATCTTCCACTTCATCCGACGCGGGGAGGAGGAGGGGCTGTGAGCGCGCTCGCGTCGACCGACCGCGGCACGACGGCCGTCCCCCGCGCGAGCGGTGGCCTGCGCCGCACACCACTCTCCTACACCGTGCTCGGGCTCGTCGCGGCGTACTCGCTCGTGCCCGTGCTCATGCTCGTGTTCAACTCCCTCAAGTCCGACCTCGAGCTTGGGCGCAACCCGCTCGGCCCGCCGCAGAACCCGAGGCTCGAGAACTTCACCGAGGCATGGGTCCAGGGTTCGCTCGGACGTGGGATGCTCAACAGCGCGATCATCGTGCTCGGGACCGTCGTGGGCGTGTGGATCTGCGCGGGGCTCGCGGCCTATGCGCTCGCCCGGCTCGACGTGCCCTTCAAGGGCGGGATCGCGACCTACCTGTTCCTCGTGATCTCGCTGCCGGTGCAGATCTTCCTCGTGCCGCTGTTCTTCCTGTGGTCGCGGCTCGGGCTCACCGACACGCTGCAAGGGCTCATCATCATCTACGTCGCGATCAACACCCCCTTCGCGACGCTCCTGCTGCGCAGCTTCCTCGTCGCGATCCCCAAGGAGATCGACGAGGCCGCGCGCATCGACGGCGCGAACGAGCTTCAGACCGCTGTGCGCGTCGTCCTCCCGCTTGCCCGACCGGGCTTCCTCACGGTCGGGATCGTCGTGGGACTCGCCGCCTACAACGAGCTGCTCTTCGCGGTGACCTTCATCTCCGAGCCGAGCACCCTGCCGATCGCGACTGCCTACCTCAACTTCAGCCAGGGGTTCACCCAGCAGTACGGTCTGCTCAACGCGGCCGGGGTGATCATGGTGGTCCCCGTGCTCGTGATGTTCGTGCTCATGCAGAAGAAGTTCATCTCGGGTCTCGCCGCGGGCGGGGTCAAGGGCTAGGAGGTGCTTATGGGCGAGCGGGTCGCGGTGGTCGGCAGCGCGAACATGGACCTCGTGGTGCGGGTCGAGGCGTTCCCGCGCGTGGGCGAGACAGTGAGCGGGCTCGACCTCGTGACCGTCCCGGG
>JAAYZM010000142.1 GCA_012514835.1 Actinomycetales bacterium | reverse complement strand
CCCGCCCGATTCTGCGAAGTCCACCACCTCGACTGGTGGGACGACGACCACGGACACACCGACACCCGCCGCGGCGTCCTCGTGTGCCCCTTCCACCACCACGAGCTCCACCGCCACCACCTCGACCTCACCCGAGAAGAACCACCCGACACCATGCAACCACCGGGACCCGAGATTCAGGGGACAGCCCTGTCCCCAGACGGCGAACCACCTGGATTCGACCTTCAAGGCTCAGCCCCGCCCGCGGCCAACTCGGAGGCACCACCCGGCACCGACCCACCGAGCATCGACCCTGCGCTGCCCGGCGAGCTACATCGCCGCGTCACCTACCGACGCGTCCCACGATCACAGACCCGACTCGCACGCGAGACCGCCAAACGCGCCAGGCTGCTTGCCGAAGTCCGCGTAGACGCCGCCGCACGCAAGGAACGGCGGGGCGCATGACCGCTCAGAGCTCGGCGCCCAGTGAGCGGTCCTTGACACGCCAGGTCAAGCGAAGCGCCCGAGACCCAGCGCGACGCTCAGAGTGCGGGCTCGGCGGGCTCGCGGGCCTCGTCGCGGACGGAGCGGATCCAGATCGCCAGGGCGAAGCCGCCGAAGATCCACCACTGGATCGCGTACATCAGGTTGCGCCACGCGAAGCCCGAACCGGGGAGTGCGGGCGGGTCGAGCTGCAGCATCGGCGACTCGGGAGCGGGGTCGGACTGGACCACGTAGCCGGTGTAGATCGGGGTGCCCCAGCGGCCCGCGAGCTGGGCCATCGAGATCGAGTCCGTCTGGCCGTCCGGGAGGAGAGCACCGCCCGATCCTGTCCCGGGACCCGCGGCCTCTCCCGACTGCAGGTAGCCGGTCACGGAGACGTCGCCGCTCGGGACGCCCGGTGGTTCGGCACCTTCGGGGAGCCAGCCGCGGACCACGGCCAGCACGGGAGCGTCGCTGGGCGAGACGGTGCCAGTGCCAGTGCCGGTGCCAGCTCCAGTGCCGTCGTCGAGCACGCGCAGCTCGGCGAGCACCAGGGAGCCGACCTGTCCGTCGTGGGCCCGGCCCACCACGAGGAGCTGCTCGCCCGTGAACTGTCCCACGGCGGTGACGCGACGGCCCACGAGCTCACCCGCGAACGTCTCGTGCGCGCCCAACAGCTCGCCGATCGCCACGGGTGGTGCCAGGAGGATCTTGTCGCGAGCCTCGTGCGCGGCCTGCGCGCCTCGCACCTCGGCCCGGTCGAGCTGCCACGAACCCAGCAACCCGCACGCCACCGCCGCAGCCGTGAGGAGGACGAGGAGGACGAGCATCCGCGGTGTGCGCGCCACTGCCCAGAAGCCCTGACCCGGAGCAGCAGACGTCTGATCCGGGTGCCCTTCGCCCGAAGGCACGGAACTGCCCGGGAGAGCGTCGTCGGCGGGTGCGACGCGAGTGCCCGGGAGACCGTCGTCGGCGGGATCCTGGGGCATACGACCACGCTACCCGGCCGCGGACCGCCGATTGCCAGCCCCATCGGGGCGCAGCGGCGGCGAAGTGTGATCCTCGTCATCGGTCGGAGGTCCTAGCACGCCGGGGCACCGCCGGGTGAGGATACTGGGAGTGCCGGTGCCCGTCGGAGGGGCTCGGCGCGGGCACCGGAGGGATACGAATGACCACGCGTTCCATCTATGTCTCGGCCCCGGAGGGTGAGACGGGCAAGTCGACCGTGGCACTCGGGCTCCTCGACCTGCTCACGAGGCGGGTGCAGCGCGTCGGTGTGTACCGCCCCGTCGCACGGAGCACCGACCAGCGTGACTACGTGCTCGAGCTGCTGCTGGGCCACGACGCCGTCGACCTCACGTACGAGGAGTGCGTGGGGGTCACGTACGACGACGTCCACGCGGACCCGGACGCCGCGCTCGCCACGATCGTGTCGCGGTATCACGCGATGGCGCGCTCGTGCGACGCCGTCGTGATCGTCGGCTCGGACTACACCGACGTCGCCGGCGCCACCGAGCTCTCCTTCAACGCCCGGGTCGCCGCGAACCTCGGCTCCCCCGTGCTGCTCGTCGTCTCCGGCAACGGCCGCTCGGCGGGCGAGGTCCGCCACGCCATGGACGTCGCGCTCGCCGAGCTGCACGCCCACCACGCGCAGACCATCGGCGTGATCGCCAACCGCTGCACCGCCGCACTCGGCGAGGTGCGCCGCGCCCTCGAAGGATCCGTCCCCGCGTGGGCCCTGCCCGAAGAGCCGTTCCTCGTGGCCCCCACCGTCGGCGCCCTCATGGAGGCGGTCGACGGACGGCTCGCGATGGGCGACCCGGAGCTGCTCTCCCGCGAGGCGCTCGAGGTGCTCATCGGTGCGATGTCCGTCGAGCACCTGCTCCCCCGCCTGTCCGACGGCGCCGTCGTCATCACCCCCGGAGACCGCTCCGACGTGCTGCTCGGCCTCATCATGGCCCACGCCGCACCGGGCTCACCGTCGCTCGCGGGCATCGTCCTCAACGGCGGCTTCTACCCGCCCCCAGCCGTGGCCCGCCTCGTCGAGGGCCTCGGCCAGCGCCTCCCCGTGATCCGCACCAACCTCGGCACCTTCCGCTCCGCGAGCGCCGCCGCCGCGACCCGCGGGCGCCTCACCACGGACTCGCAGCGCAAGGTCGACACGGCCCTCGCACTCTTCGAGAAGCACGTCGACGGCGAGGCCCTGCTGGCCGCGCTCGACGTCCCGCGCGTCGAGGTCGTCACGCCCCTGATGTTCGAGTACGGGCTGCTCGACCGCGCGCGCGGCGACCGCCAGCACATCGTGCTGCCCGAGGGGAAGGACGACCGCATCCTGCGCGCCGCGTTCACCCTGCTGCAGCGCGAGGTCGCGGACCTGACCATCCTGGGCGAGGAGGACGCGATCCGTGCACGCGGCACCGAGCTGGGCCTCGACCTGTCCGCCGCGAAGGTGATCGACCCGAAGTCCTCGAGCGAGCTGTCCGAGCACTTCGCGCAGGAGTACGCACGGTTGCGCGAGCACAAGGGCATGACGGTGGACCGGGCACGAGAGATCGTCTCCTCGGTGTCTTACTTCGGCACGAGGATGGTCGAGCTGGGCCTCGCCGACGGCATGGTCTCCGGCGCGATGCACACCACCGCGCACACGATTCGCCCCTCATTCGAGATCATCAAGACCCGTCCGGGGGTCGACGTCGTCTCCAGCGTGTTCCTCATGGCGCT
>JAAYZM010000141.1 GCA_012514835.1 Actinomycetales bacterium | reverse complement strand
GCAGGCGGGGGCGGCGTCAGCGCGCGCTGCGACAACACTCCGGGAGGAGGGGGAGCGCGCGGGACGCGCACAGCATCGGCAGGGCCATGCGGAGCTCGGTCCGTGCCATGGCGCTGCCTCCTCCCGGGTCGTGGCCGGTGGACCGGCCGAGATGTCGAACGTGGAGAAGGTAGGTGCGCGGGACCCCGAGCGGCAAAGTTACTGCCGCGTACGTCTCGGATCGTGGACCACGTCCGTGCAGTTGTGACGTCCCAGCGGCCTCAGCGTGCTCACATCATGAGACGGCTGTCGCGCGGCTCAGTCAGATCCGCCTGGTGTCGCTGGCCCAGGCTTCGCCGTCGTCGGCCCTGATCCCGGCGTGAGCCACGCCGCGATCCCCGCCCCCGCGATGGCCGCGAAGAGGCTCAGTACCGTGGGCCCACCCACGTCACCCGTGAGCGCCGCGTCCTCGAGGTCGAGCTGGATGGCGAGACCACCGACGAAGACGCCCGTGATCAGGATGCTGAAGCCCACGGCGCACGCGCTCAGTGAGCGGCGGGGGGCGCCACCGCGCGGACCGAACGTCGCGAACGCCCAGCAGAAGATGCTGAAGGCGGGGACCATCACGGCGAGCGGCGCGACGACGTGCGGGGTGAGCGTGCCGAAGCCGTCGGCACCCGTGGGGCCCCAGTGCGTGACGATCGGGTCCGGCAGCCGGTCTCGCCAACTGAGAGTGAGCGCGAGCCCCGCAAGGGAGATACCCACGGGGACCACGAGGGTCCACAGCGCGGCGGCGAGTCGGTGGCGCGGCGGCGGCGTCGGCGTCATGCCCCCGGAGTCTAGGAGACGCCCGGTCATCGCGACCGGGACGCGAGGGTGTTCAGTAGGGCCGCCCCCGTCTCGGCGTCGTCCACCGTCACCACGAAGCGCCGCCCACCCGTGCGCTGCACCTCGATCCCGGATCCGCGCCGCAGCACCACGCCCGTGGCGCCGTCCTGGACGCGCGTGCGCAGCCCCCAGCCGCCGAACTCGCGCATCGGATTCACGTCCCGGACCGTGGCCGCCTCGACCTCCTCGAGCGGCACGTGCTGGCGCGGCCAGCCGAGCCGACCCGTGACCGTGAGCCCCCGGTGGTCCACGGTGACGAGCCACTGCGTGAAGACCAGGACCACCAGACCCAAGAGGGCTGTGAACGCGAGGGTGGGCAGCCACGAGCGCGTCGCCCAGCCGAGGACGGCCACGGAGGCGAACGTCACGGCCGCGAGCGCCCACGTGCCCGCCTGGGACGTCGAGCGGACCCAGCTGGCCCGCTCGTGCGCACCGAGCGGCACCCGTGCGGCACCCGCGGGCACCGGGGCGCTCGCGGGCTGGGGAGCGTCGCCCGGCGTGAGCCACCCGGCGACCACGGCCAGGGCCGTGGCGGGGACCAGGGCGAGCGCGACGAGCCCGCCGATGTCCCCGGCCCGGCTCGCGTCGTCAAGGTCGAGCTGGACCGCGGCCGTGGCGAGCGCGACCGCGGGCATGTAAACGCCGCACCACACGGCCACGGCGGCCGCGAGCCGGCGCGTGAGGGCGGACTGCCCCACGAAGTGGCCCAACGCCCACATGCCGAGCGCGAATGCGGGCACGAACACCGCCACGGGCAGCACCCACAGCTCGGTGAGCGTGCCGAGGCGATCCACGCCGTCAGGTCCCCAGTGGACGGCCACCGGGTCCGGCAGACGGTCCCGCCACGAGAGCAGGAGCGCCGCGGCCGCGCCGGTGAGGGCGAGCGGGGCGGCGAGCGTCCAGAGGGCGTTCGCGAGGCGGTGCGGTGGGCGGGTGCGCGTCATGGCATCTCCTGGGGGGTGGGGTCGGTCCGGGGGGCGCCGTCGTCGGCCAAGGCCTCGCGCAGGAGCGAGGCGGTCGTCTCGGGGTGCATCCCGAGACGGCGAGTTTCGACGACGACGGCCTGCAGGGCGAGGTGCAGCGCGCGGAAGTCCCGCCCTGCCTGGTCGGTCAGGACGGCCCCGCGGCCACGGCGCAGCTCGACGAGCCCTTCGTCGCGCAGGTCCTGGTAGGCGCGCAGGACGGTGTGGACGTTGACGTCGAGCGAGGCGGCGAGGTCGCGCGCCGTGGGGAGCCGCTCGCCCGGTGCCACCTCGCCGCGCACGGCGGCGGCGCGCACCTGGTCCGCGAGCTGCTCGAAGAGCGGGCGCGTGGCCTGGGGGTCGATGCGGAAGAGCACGCCCCCATGCTACTTGTTCTAGTGCTACCCAAACAAGTGCAGAGTGTGAGTCAGATGTAGATCGCCGGGTCGTCCACGGCCGGGGACCACTCCGGGCGGGCGAGCCGCACCGTGGCGGGGATGCCCACGGCCACGGCGTCGGCCGGCACGTCCTTGACCACCACCGCGTTGGCGCCGACCTGCGCCCCGTCCCCGATCCACACCGGACCGAGCACCTTCGCGCCCGCGCCGATCACGACGTTGTTGCCGACCGTGGGGTGGCGCTTGCCCTTGCGCATCGACTTCCCGCCGAGCGTCGAGCCGTGGAACAGCAGGACATCGTCGCCGATCACGGTCGTCTCGCCGATCACGACGCCCATCCCGTGGTCGATGAACAGGCGGCGCCCGATGCGCGCACCCGGGTGGATCTCGATCCCGGTGAGGAAGCGCGCGAGCTGAGACACGAGCCGAGCCGCGAGGCGGGCGGCCGGGTCGCGCCACAACCAGTGCGCGACCCGGTACGCCCACACCGCGTGCAGACCTGGGTAGGCGAGGGCGACCTCGATCCGGCTGCGCGCCGCGGGGTCCCGCAGCTGAGCCGTCGCGAGGTCCTCGCGGAGCGTCGCGAGGAAGCCCTGTCTCGAGCCGGTCAGGTCAGGCAGCATGCGTCAGTCCAGGAG
>JAAYZM010000140.1 GCA_012514835.1 Actinomycetales bacterium | reverse complement strand
CGCGGGAGAGGCGACCATCGCGACGCTCGGCGCGAGCTACGTCAACGCCGCTCACCTGGGCTTGCCGCTCGCCGTGTTCCTGTTCGGGGACGCGGTGTACGTGGTGCCCACCATGCTGCTGCAGCTCCTCGTGCTGGCGCCGCTCGCGTTCACGGTCCTGGACGCGGACGCCGCGGGAAAGGCGGAGGGCCGACGACGGCGCCCCGCGGAGGCTGCGCGCGCGACGGCGGGCCGCGTGGTGCGCAACCCGATCATCGTCGCGACGGCCACCGGGCTCGTGCTCGCCGCACTGCCCTGGAAGGTGCCGGACGTGTGGTTCGGGCCGTTCGAGCTGGTGGGCGCGGCGGCGGCCCCGCTCGCGCTGCTCGTGTTCGGGTCCACGCTCGCCGTGCCGCGCACGCTCGGGGCGGACGCACCGCGCCGGGACGTGTGGCTCGCGGCTCTCGTGAAGTCCGTGGTGCACCCGGGCGTGGCCGCGCTCGTGGGGCTCGCGTTCGGGCTCGACCGGTTCGGGCTGCTCGTGGTCACCGCGATGGCGGCGCTGCCCACGGCGCAGAACGTGCTCGTGTACGCGCTGCAGTACGGGCGCGGGCAGGCACTCGCCCGGGACGTGGGGCTGTGGTCCACGGTGCTGCTCGTGCCGGTGCTGCTCGTGATCAGCGCCGCGCTCGGGTGAGCGAATCTGCTCGCTGCGGGGCGTCGGGACTGACACCCTGGGGCGTATGACCTTCGTGCCCACCGACCCTGTCGCTGGCGACTGGATCGGGCCGCGCTTCGCAGAGTTCGGGCCGCGGGTCGGTGCGATAGTGCCGCAAGGGTTCGAGGCGTACGCGCGGATCCTGCACCCCGTCCAGCTCGACACCGACGCGTGGGAGTCGTGGGCCGACGTCGCGCGCCGGGCTGGCACCACGCTCGACGCGACGTCCGTGTGGTGGCGGGTCGCGGGGCTCGGCGAGTACGGCGACCACACCCAGGCGGACCCCGAGGAGGGCAGCCTGCCCCGGCACACGTTCGACGTGCTGCGCGGGCTGCTCGCCGCCGGGTCCGGCGAGGACGCCGAGTGCGTGGCCGCCGTCTGGAACGGGTGGGGGCACCTGCACGGCGGGGCCACCATGTTCGCGTGGCTGGCCGACGGCGGGCCCGCACCCGAGCCGCCCAAGCCGCCCCCCACCCCGTACCCGGCGGAGGTCCTCGACGGCCCCGTCCTCGAGCTGCCCGCGCGCGAGTACTTCACGTTCACGTGCACGCTCGCGACCGCCCACGAGCCGAGCGTCTACGACCAGTGGGCCGCGGGCGACGGCGCGGGCTGGCAGTCGCCCCAGCTGCTGTGGCCGCTCGACCGGTCGTGGTGCGTGGCCACCGAGGTGGACTTCGATTCGACGCTCGTGGGCGGGCCTGCGCGCCTCATCGAGGCGATCGTGGCCCACCCGGGGCTCGAGTCGTTCCGCGTCTCGCCGTCGGACACCTTCCCCTACACCTGACGTGTGGACGGGCGCCGGGGCGTCGGCGGCGGGGACGCGCTCGTGCTCATGCCCACGGGCAGTGGGAAGTCGCTGCGCTATCAGGTGCCCGCGCTCGACACGGTCGACTACGACTGAGGAGGCTGATCTGCCTACCGCGAGAGGTGCTGCATGACGTCGTAGTTCCCGATCGTCTCGGCGAGCGTGCGTGGGCTCACCCCGGAGTGGTTCTCCAATTCGAGGTTGGCCCCCGCCTCGAGCAGGGCACGGATCGCCGAGCCATCCCCGTTCCCGACGCTCATCACGGCATCCCACAAGGCGGTGTTGCCGTAGACGTTCGGCACGTCGACCTCGGCACCTGCGTCGAGAAGGGCCTGGACCACCTCGCCCTGGCCGCTGCGCGCAGCGAAGTGCAAGGGCGCGAGGCCGGACTCGTCTGGCAGCGACACCTCGTGGCCCTCGGCAATGAGGTCCCGCACCCGGCCGAGGTCGCCATCGAGAGCGGCGTAGTGCAAGGGCGATCGTCCGAAGGAGTCGAGCATGGCCCCACGTTCCCACCGGTGGCCCGCGCGGCGCAACGGCACCGCACCGTCCCCAGGAGCTCGCCGTCGGGCACGGCCCGTGCGGGAGAGCGCCGTTAGGGTGGGCGCGTGACCGAGACCCCGACGACCTCCCCGCGCGACGTGCTGCGCCGCGTGTGGGGGTACGAGGACTTCCGGGGCGACCAGGCCGCGATCATCGACACGCTCGTAGGTGGCGGGGACGCGCTCGTGCTCATGCCCACGGGCGGCGGGAAGTCGCTGTGCTACCAGGTGCCCGCGCTCGTACGTCCCGGTGTGGGGGTGGTGGTCTCGCCGCTCATCGCGCTCATGCAGGACCAGGTGGACGCACTGTCCGCGCTCAGGGTGCGCGCCGGGTTCCTCAACTCGACGCAGGAGCCCTGGGAGCGCCAGGCAGTGGAGCGCGCGCTGCTCGACGGCGAGCTCGACCTGCTCTACCTCGCGCCCGAGCGGCTCGCCGTGCCCGAGACGCTCGCGCTGCTTGACCGCGCACAGATCGGGCTCTTCGCGATCGACGAGGCCCACTGCGTGTCCCAGTGGGGCCACGACTTCCGGCCGGACTACCTGCGGCTCACCGTGCTCCACGAGCGCTGGCCCGACGTCCCGCGCATCGCGCTCACCGCGACGGCCACGGACGCGACCCGTCGCGAGATCGCCCAGCGGCTCGAGCTCGAGGGCGCGCAGCACTTCGTGGCGGACTTCGACCGACCCAACATCCAGTACCGGATCGTGGGCAAGGACGGCCCCCGCCAGCAGCTGCTCACGCTGCTGCGCACCGAGCACGCAGGCGACTCGGGGATCGTGTACTGCCTCTCGCGGGCCTCGGTGGAGCAGACGGCCGAGTTCCTGAGCAACCAAGGCATCGAGGCGCTGCCGTACCACGCGGGCCTCGACCGGCGCGTGCGGGCCGCCAACCAGGCGCGGTTCCTGCGGGAGGACGGCCTGGTGATGGTCGCGACCATCGCGTTCGGCATGGGGATCGACAAGCCCGACGTGCGCTTCGTGGCCCACCTCGACCTGCCCAAGTCCGTCGAGGGCTACTACCAGGAGACGGGGCGTGCGGGGCGCGACGGGCTGCCGTCCACGGCGTGGCTCGCGTACGGCCTGGCAGACGTGGTGCAGCAGCGGCGCATGATCGACACCTCTGAGGGCGACGCCGCGCACAAACGGCGGCTCTCCCAGCACCTCGACGCGATGCTCGCGCTGTGCGAGACGGTCG
>JAAYZM010000139.1 GCA_012514835.1 Actinomycetales bacterium | reverse complement strand
CTCGCCGCGGTGCTTGACGCCGCGCAGCTTGCCCGTGAGGGAGTAGAAGAGCGCGAGCGACGCGACGGCGATCGCGAACACGGCGAGGAAGCCCGCGAGGCCGGGCGAGATGGCGCTCTCCTCGAGCCCCTCGCGCAAGCCCGTCGTGGGGCTCGGGCTCGGGGTCGCCTCGGCGAGCACTCCCGCCCACCATGCGACAGCACTGGACACGACGGCGCTCATGACCGGTCACCTTCCTCGCGCAGCCCGGCGAACAGGTCGTCCTCCGGGACCTCGGTCGTCACGTGCGAGACGGCCAGCTCGTACTCCTCCGTGGTCCACGTCGCCGCCTCGACGTCGCGCGGCACCATGAAGAACCAGCCGTCGGGGTCGATCTGCGTCGCGTGCGCGCGCAGGGCCGCGTCACGCTGGCCGAAGTACTCGGCGCACTCGATGTGGGTCGTCACGGGGCGCTCGGTGATCTCTCGCGCCTCGCGGGACTCGATCCACTCGCCCATGGGCGAGGGCAGTCCCGCGGCCACGAGGGCCTCGTGCAGGGCGCGCGCCCGGGCGATCGAGAACGAGTGGTTGTAGTAGAGCTTCGCGACCTGCCACGGCGCACCCGCCTCGGGGTAGCGGTCCGGGTCGCCCGCCGCCTCGAACGCCTCGACGCTCACCTGGTGGCACCGGATGTGGTCGGGGTGCGGGTAGCCGCCCATGGGGTCGTACGTGGTCATGACGTGCGGGCGGAACTCGCGCACGGCCGCGACGAGAGGCGCGGAGGCCTCCTCGAGGGACAGGCTCGCGAAGGAGTCCTCGGGCACGGGCGCGTCCGGGTAGCCCTCGGGCAGGCCCGAGTCCGTGAAACCCAGCCAGCGCTGCTGGACCCCGAGCGCCGCGGCCGCGGCAGCCATCTCGCCGCGGCGCACCTCGCGCATCGCGTCGAGGCTCGCCTCGACGGCCGGGTGCTTCGGGTTGAGCACGTCGCCCCGCTCGCCGCCCGTGCAGGTCACGACGAGCACCTCGACCCCCTCGGCGGCGTACCGCGCCATCGTGGCGGCACCCTTGCTCGACTCGTCGTCGGGATGCGCGTGGACAGCCATCAGTCGCAGCGGCGTCTCGCTCACAGGTCCTCCTCGTAGGCCGCCCGTCCGACAGGTGCGGCGCGTCGAGAGACAATGGTCTCTCATCCGGGACGCCAAAGGAGAATGCGCGCGATGTCCGCCACCGACGAGGAGTACCTCGCCGAGCGCTACGGGCGCTCCCCCTCGGCCCGCGCGCAGCGTCTGGGCCGCGTGGGGATCGGTCTCCTCGCCCTCGTCGGGCTCGCGGTCGCGCTGTGGGTCGCCGTCGCCTTCGCGGACCAGCCCGTGCGGTGGGACGACGTCGGGTACCGGGTGGACGGCCCGGCGAGCACGCAGATCACCTTCGACGTGATCATGGATCCGGGGACCACCGCGACGTGCCGCGTGCAGGCCCTGAGCTCGAGCTACGCGCAGGTGGGCGTGCTCGACGTCGCCGTCGGCCCCGCGGACACCCGCACCTCGCGCTACGTCGAGACCATCCCGACCGCGGAAGAGGCCGTGACGGCGATCGTCGACACGTGCACGATCGGCTGACCTCGACGTAGGTCCCTTCCGTCGCTCGCGGCACTTGGTACCATGGGTGATTCGGTTGCCGCCCTGGCACGGCCGTGCGCACAAGAGCGTGCGCGCGGTGGATCGACCAGGAAGTTCAAGGCGCCACACCCCGAACGAGCCGCAGTCCCGGCGCGTGCGAGGCGTGGCACGAGGAAGGAAAGAGTGATGAGCGAGACCACGACGTGGCTGACCCAGGAGGCCTACGACCGGCTGCAGGCCGAGTTCGATCACCTCAAGGGCGCGGGCCGCGACGAGATCGTCGCGCGCATCGCCGCGGCCCGCGCCGAGGGTGACCTCTCGGAGAACGGCGGATACCACGCCGCGCGCGAGGCCCTCGCCCTCAACGAGGCGCGCGCCACCGAGCTGCGCGCCAAGCTCGAGAAGGCCCGCGTGGGCACGCCGCCCGACGACGGCGTGGTCGAGGCCGGCATGGTGGTCGAGTCCAAGGTCGAGGGCAACGACATGCGCTTCCTGCTCGGCTCGCGCGAGATCGACGGCTCCGACCTCGACGTCTACTCCCCCGACTCGCCGCTCGGCGCCGCCATCTACGGCCGCTCCGTGGGCGAGACCGTCTCCTACACCGCGCCCAACGGCAAGGAGATCAAGGTGGTCGTCAAGAAGGCCACCCCCTACACCGGCTGATCCAGCCGGGCCAGGAGCGCCGCGAGGGCGGCCGAGATCGGCTGCCCCGTGGCGAGCTCGAGAACGAGCCACTGCCCGGCCGGGTTGACCTCGAGGAACACGAGCTCGCCGTCCGGTGCGACCCGGAAGTCGGCCGCGCCGTAGCGCAGCCCGAGGGCGTTGAGGAGGGCCAGCAGCCCGTCCTCGACGGCCTGCGGCAGCGTGAACGGCGAGATGGGCGCGTGCATCGTGTCGATCCGGAAGTCGAGCGGGTACGCGGACTGGTCGGCGCGTATCTGCGCCGCGAAGACCTCCCCGCCCACCACGGTCACGCGCACGTCCCGCCCGCCCGGCACGAGCTCCTGGAAGATCACGGGAGCGAGCCGCACGCTGTCGAGGAGGTCGAGCTCCGCCTCGCCCACGAGCCGCGTCTCGCGCCACGTGCTCGGTGTGGCCGAGAAGGACTTGTAGATCACGGAGCCCCCGTGCGCGTCGACGAACGCGCGCGCTGCCACCGGGTCGTTCGTCATGCACGTTGCCGGGACCCGCAGCCCGAGCCCCGAGGCGAGGCGCAGCTGGTCCATCTTGCGGCTCGCCGCGTCGTCACGGTCCGGGTCGTTGACCCACTCGGCGTCGACGCAGCGCCAGATGCCGGCCACCATCGCCGCGCACTCCCCGAGCGCGAACGCCCGGTCCTCGACCCGCCCGATCCCCTCGTCGAGAGCGAAGGACTGCGGACGGCGCCACCACATCGACCTCAGCTCGCGCAGCTCCAGCGGTCCGTCGTCGTCGGACCACGTCCCGGACCACCCACCACCCGGCTCCTGCCGGGTGGTGAGCGACGCCCGGGACGGGACCTTGCCCGTGTCGAGGACCCGATAGCGCGCGCGGGCCGCATCGAGGTGGCGGGCGACCTCGCGCGTGTGGAGGTCCTCGGCGAGGGATCCGCCGTCGGCCCCCTCACCCGCCACGCCCTCGAAGCCGGCCACGGGCATGGACGGCCCCGCCTGGACGAAGGGGCGCAGCCCCGCACGCCCCACCTGGTGGCGGATGACGGGGTCGCGGAAGAGGTCGCCCGGGTTGATGACGCCCTCCTGGATGGTGTGCGGCTCGTCGCCCGTCCCCCACGTGCCGACGTCACCGGCGAGGTACGTGCCGATCTGGTCCCGCACGCCCGTGTCGGCGGCGAACGACGTCCCGAGGACGTCCCGCGCGAGCGCCGTGCCCAGCACGTCCTTGAAGCCCGTGTCCGCGGCCCGCGCCGTGTCCCAGCCGTAGATCGTGTGGAGCTGGTCCGCCGCGACCGTGGTCAGGACGTCCGCGGAGAACCTCGTGTCGACGAGGTCACCGATGCCCCCGCCCGTGCTCGAGCTCGGGGTGATCCCCTGGAGGGTGGGCGAGGCCGCGACGATCGCGGCGATCGCGACGCCCGAGTTCGAGCCAGTCCCGGCGGAGTTGCACCCGCCGTTGGTGTGGACGCCGACGACGCGCCCCGAGGGGCTGTGCAGGATCCCGGACCCGGAGTTGCCGCCGAGCGTGTCGATGTCGTTGTAGCGCAGCACCGAGCCGTTGACCTGCGTGAGAGGTCCGGCCTCGATGCGCTTGGGCTGCCCGGCCGGGTGCCCGATGATCGCGAGCATATCCCCCACCACGGCGTTGCTCGTGGCGAACTCCGACCAGCCGTACTCGTTGCCCGGGCTCCCGCCGATCCGGCACAGCGCCATGTCGAGCCCGCCCAGGCGGTACTCGATGAGCTCGACGATCGGGAAGGACTCCTCGGTGCGCAGCACGCCCGAGGGGTCGCGCTGGTAGTTGAAGTTCAGGTGCATGTTCGTCGCGGCCTCTTGCGGGGAGATCGCGGTGGACGTGCCGTTCTGGCGCGGGATGACCCAGCCGTTGGGCGCGGGGTCGAACAGGTGCCCGCACGTGAGGAACAGGTCCGGCCCGATCATGGTGCCGCTGCCCCACCGGACGCCCGAGACGCCGCCGGGGTTGGTGTAGATCGCGCCGAGGTTCGCGTTCCACTGCACCTGCGCCACCATGGGCTGGCGCTGGTCCACGAACGCGGTCGGCTCAGTCCGCGCGGACCGTGTAGCCCGCGGCGCTCAGGTGTCCGACGACGGCCTCGCAGTGCTCGGGCCCCTTCGTCTCGATCTGCAGGTCCACCTCGACCTCGCCGATCGCGAGGTGCGTACCCGTCCGGACGTGCGAGACGTGCATGACGTTCCCGCCCGACTCCGCGACGTCCGCGAGGAGCCCCGCGAGCCCGCCCGGGCGGTCCGAGATCCGCACGTGCAGGCCCAGGTACCGCCCGGCCGCCGTCATGCCGTGCCGCAGCACGCGCAGCAGCACGAGCGGGTCCACGTTGCCGCCCGAGAGGATCGCGACCACGGGCCCCTCGATGCCGGCCGGGTCCGCCATGAGGGCCGCGACCCCCGCCGCCCCGGACGGCTCGACCAGCTGCTTGGCGCGCTCCACCACGAGCAGCAGCGCGCGCGAGAGGTCCTCCTCCGTCACGGTGCGCACGGGGACGTGCGTGCGGGCCAGGATCTCGAACGGCACCTCACCGGGGCGTCCGACGGCGATCCCGTCCGCCATCGTCGCGCGCACGGGGACTGCGACGGGGCGGCCCTCGGCGAGCGAGCCCGGGTAGGCCGCGACGTTCTCCGCCTGGACGCCGATCACCCGCACGTGCGGGGCCGCCTCCGCGAGCGCGGCAGCGATGCCCGCCGCGAGGCCGCCCCCGCCCAATGGCACGAGGATCGTGCGCACGTCCGGCACCTGGTCGAGGATCTTGAGACCGAGCGAACCCTGGCCCGCCACGATGTCCACGTGGTCGAACGGGTGGATGAGAACCGCCCCCGTGCGTTCCGCGAACGCCGTCGCGTCCACGAGCGCCTCGTCGAGGCTCGCTCCCCCGAGCACCACCTCGGCACCGTAGTCGCGCGTCGCCGCGAGCTTCGGGAGCGCGGCGTCGGCGGGCATGAAGATCGTGGCGCGGATCCCGAGCTCGCGGGCCGCGAGTGCTACCCCTTGGGCGTGGTTGCCCGCGCTCGCCGCGACCACGCCCCGCTCACGCTCCTCCGGGCTCAACCGGCTCAGGCGGGTGTACGCCCCGCGGATCTTGAACGAGCCCGCGCGCTGCAGGTTCTCGCACTTGAGCCACACCGGGCTGCCCAGCAGCTCTGACAGCACGCGCGAGCGCTCGATCGGGGTACGGGACGCGATGCCCGCCAGGGCGATGGTCGCGTCCTGGACGGCGGCGAGGTCGACGGTGGCCACGGGACCAGGCTAGGCCCGGCACGGCCGTCGCACCCGGGCTCGCGGGATGCGCGCTCCCCGTGGCCACGTGGACAGGTTGTGGACACGCTCCCACCATGTACGACAAGATTCGGACTTTCCGCCCACGCCGATCGACGCCGACGACGATGACGCCCGACGACGCACCCAGGAAGGCCGCCGCCTTGCGCCACGACTCCCCGACTCACCCCCTGCGGACCGCGCTCATCGCGCTGCTCGCCCTCACGCTCGCCGTCGTCGGCGGACCCGTCCCCGCGCACACGGCGGACTGGACCGTCTCCGGGACCGTCTTCCCTCCCGCGGAGGTCACCGACACCGCGGAATGGTTCGCAGGCCTGAGCGTCGGCTGGAACACCGGCGACAACCACGTGGTGGGCAGCGACGGCTCGTTCACGCTCTCACGGCCCGGCTCAACTCCCAAGAAGATCCACTTCAAGGACTCGAGCGGGACCACTCGAGGTGGGTGGCTGCTCGAGGACGGCACGGTCACCCGGTGGTCGAACCACAGCTTCGAGTTCCCCTCGGGCGCGACCCTGTCGATCGCCCCGAAGCCGCCCGCCGCCCTCTCGGGGCACATCGTGATGCCTCACGGCACCCCCGGCAGAGCTCCCCGCTCCATCGTTAGCATCTACGTCGCGACAGACACCACGACCTCCGAGACGTGGAACTACTCGAACCTCGATGACGGCGCGTTCTACTTCAGTAACTTCTCGGCAGGGCAGCCGTACCGGGTCTCCGTGACGAACCGCTGGTTCGGTACCGCGTGGCTCGCCGGGGACGGCACGCTGTCCGAGTCCCCCACCTCGTACGGCACGGTGAGCAGTGCAGCCCCCGCGACCTTGACCTTCCCGTCCAGCATGCTCCGGCCCGGGATCTCCGGCTCGATCGTCCTGCCCGACGGCGCCACCGACTACAACAGGGTCGTGGTCCGCGCTGGCTACACCGACCCCGACACCGGCAAGTTCGAGGTCAACGACGTCGACTTGGTGCAGCCGGACGGCACGTTCTTCCTCGGTGGGCTCGAGGAGGGACAGAACGTGAAGGTCCAGCTCATCGACTGGACCGGACGGCTCCACGACGGCTGGCTCGCCGCGGACGGAAAGCTCGTGCCTGCTCACGCTGACGGGATCGAGGTCACCGTCGGTGCACCGATCACGCTCCGCCCCCACCTGTCCGCGACGATTCGCGGCAAGATCACCGCGTCGGCGGGTGCCGCGCTCAACTCGCACACCACGATCTGGGCGCGGACCCTCAACGGTGGGGGCGCGGGGACGTACGCACGGGCCGAAGCCGACGGGACGTTCGAGGTGTTCGGGCTGACCGAGGGCAAGGAATACATCCTCGAGTTCAGCAACGAGTCCTCCGAGGCACACCCCGCACCGGGCGGCTACCTCGGCGCAGGCGGCAAGTTCTACCCGTACTTCGAGGACGGCGTCCCGATCACCGCCCCCGCCCAGGGTGTCACCGCGACGCTCGACCCGTTCGCGCCCCTGGGTGGCCGCGTCGAGCTGCCTTCCGGGTTTGCGCACGATGCCACGAGTCCGCCCACCGTCCAGGCGGTGCACCGCGACCGCGTGACCATCAACCAGCCGTGGCTCTGGGTCCCCTTCGGTGACCCGGCCCCCGTGGCGGCCGACGGCACGTTCTCGATCCCGGGCGGCCACCCGCACAAGCAGTACCGCCTCCAGCTGACCTGGCCCGACGGGCGGGTCGTGTACTGGACTTCTGACACCACCGTGCCGGTTGCCGACGAGGCCGAGGCAGGAACCACCACGCCGCGCCAGGACATCGTCCTGCTTACCGTGGCGGCCCCCACCCCGAAGCCCGAGCCGGAGCCGGAGCCGGAGCCCGTGACCAGGGTCGCTCCCAAGGTCACCGTGAAGACCCTCGCCAAGGGCACCACCCGGTCCAAGGTGCGCCTGCGCGTCACCCTGGACACCGCCGGGACAGTGGCCAAGCCCACGGGCACGCTGCGCGTGAGCTACGGCAAGAAGTCCCGCACGGTGAAGGTCAAGGCGAAGCACCAGGGCAAGCGCACCATCAAGATCCCCCGCACCAAAGCCCGCGGGAAGATCTCCGTGCAGTACGTGCCCACCGGCACCTCCGCGGTGGCCCTCACCCCCGCCACCGGGACCGTGAAGGTCGCCAAGGTCGCCCCGAAGGTCAAAGTCAAGGCCCCCAAGAAGGCCACCACCCGCTCCCGGGTCAAGGTCACCGTGCGCGTACGCACCGCCCTGGGCGCCAAGCCCACCGGCAAGGTCAAGATCACCTACGGCAAGAAGACCCGCAGCGTGCGGCTCGCAGCAAAGGACAAGGGCAAGATCACCATCCGGCTCCCCCGGCTCGCCAAGGGCAAGCACACCCTGCGCGTGCGCTACACCCCCGCCAAGACCTGGCGGCCCTACCTGAAGAAGAACACCACCAAGACCACCGTTCGCGTGCGCTGACCCATGCCCCTCCCCACCAGGAAGACCACACCCATGACCACCGGCCCGCTACGCGGTATCCCCGTCGCGCTGCGCAGTCCCCTCATCGCGCTGCTCGCCCTCACGCTCGCCGTCGTCGGCGGTCCTGTCCCCGCGCACGCGGCCACGGACACCGAGATCACGGGGACCGTTGTGCCGCCCACCGGTGCGCCGTCAGACTGGCTCTCGAGGGTGGTCGTGACGGCCACGACGAGCAACCTGTTCTCCGACGATAACCATCGCGCCACCATCAACCCGACGGACGGCACCTTCACGATCTCGGGGCTCAACGCCTCGACCAGCTACTTCCTCACGTTCAGGGACCCCAACAAGGTCACCGCAGATGGGTGGCTGCGGACCGACGGCGTGCTCGCGACGGGCGGGTACAACGGTCACAGGTTCTCGACCGGCACGGCAGGGCTCACGATCGCACCCCAGCTCGCGGGCTCGATCGGGGGTCATCTCGAACTGCCGGCGGCCTTCCCGACGTGGCTCCGCGATGACGTTGACATCGAGATCTTCCGGACGTCGTTCACCGGCAACAACCGCGAGAAGTGGCTGCACGTGAACGCCGACGGCACCTTCCTCGACACCGGCCTGCCCGTCGGCGAGTCGTTCTACCTTCGTGTCAACCACAACTACCTGCACTACGCGTGGGTGACGGCCGACGGCGACCTCTCGCTCGACAGCGCGGACCGCGCCCCCGTCACCGTGGGTACTACCGGACTCGAGCTCGCGGCGGACGCGAGCATGCTGCGCCCTGCGGTTCGCGGGACCGTGCACATGCCCGCAGGCATGGCCGGTGCGGAGGCCACGCTCTCCTTCGAGGGGCCGATCAACGGCATCATGCGTGAGGCCAAGGTCCAGCCCGACGGACAGTTCTACTTCGGCGCCGCCGTCGAGGGCGGCAGCTATCGCATCAGCCTCTACAACCGCGGGGCCCTGCTCAACGGCTATTACCGTGCCGACGGGACGTGGCCAGAGGAAGCCACGGACGCGACCGAGGTCGCCGCAGGGTCAGTGATCGACCTCCACCCCGTGCGGGCCGCGACGATCAGCGGAAAGGTCTCCGTGGCCGACGGCGTCACGCTCAGCTCGAGCGCGTTCGCGCTGCTCAGCTCCTCCAAGTACCTCAACCGCGAGGTCGGCGTCGAGCCCGACGGCAGCTACGAGTTCGTCGGGTTGCGCCCCGGGACCGCGTACCAGGTCTCCATCCACAACCGCCCGTCGTGGGCCGCTGCGACCACCGCAGACGGGTACATCGGCACCGACGGGCTGTTGTACCCGCTCACGAGCGACGCACGCGAGATCACCGCACCCGCAAGCGGCATCGACGCGACACTCACGGCGTTCACCACGCTCGAGGGACGCGTCGAGCTGCCCGAAGGCTTCACCTACGACGCCGCGACACCGCCGACGGTCACGCTCCACACGCAGTCCGAGTTCATGGGCTCGCTGGACTGGTCGGAGCTCGGCACCCCTGTCCCGGTCGCGGCCGACGGCAGCTTCACGGCCGATGGCGCACACCCTCAGGCGCTATACCGGGTGCAGGTCACCTGGCCTGACGGGCGGGGCGTGTACTGGACGTCTGACACCACGGTGCCAGTAGCCGACGAGTCGAAGGCAGGGACCACGAAGCCACGATCCGGCGTCGTCGTCCCCCTGCGCGACGCTCCTGTGCCGGACCCCGAGCCGAAGCCTGAGCCCAAGCCCGAGCCCGTGGTCAAGGTCGCCCCCAAGGTCGCCGTGAAGGTGCTCGCCAAGGGCACCACCCGCTCCAGGGTGCGCCTGCAGGTCAAGGTCCGTTCCTCGAAGGTCACCCGCCCCACAGGCAAGCTGCGCGTGCGCTACGGCAAGAAGACCCGCACCGTTACCCTGTCCACCAAGCACCGCGGGGTGCGCACCTTCACCGTGACCCGCCGCAAGCCCACCGGGACCCTCGCCGTGCGCTACACCCCCACCGGCAGCTCCGCGAAGTACCTCAAGACCGTCACGGTCAAGACCAAGGTCAAGAAGGCCAAGCCCAAGGTCACCATCTCCGTACCCAAGAAGGCCAAGAAGACCCAGCGAGTCAAGGTCACCGTGCGCGTGCGCACCTCCCTGACCAGCAAGCCCACCGGCAAGATCAAGGTCACCTACGGCAAGAAGTCCCGCACCGTAACCCTGAAGTCTCGTCACCGCGGCAAGATCCGCATCACCCTGCCCCGCCTTGCCAAGGGCACCCACAAGGTCCGCGCCACCTACTACCCGGCCAAGAAGTGGCGCTCCTACGTCAAGAACAAGAAGTCCACCACCTCCAAGCTGCGCGTGCGCTGACCACGCGCAAGACGAGGCCCCGGGAGATGGAGAGCTCCCGGGGCCTTCGTCGTCGTGTGCGGGCGCGTGCCCGGGCCTCGGTGTGCGAGTCAGCCCGGGGGCGCCGTCGTCGGCCCCCTTACCGCAGGGCTTGGTCGAGGTCCGCGAGCTGGTCGGCGAGGTCCTCGATGCCCACGGAGATGCGCACGAGGTCGTCCGGCACCTCGAGGTCGGTGCCCGCGACGGACCCGTGCGTCATCTTGCCCGGGTGCTCGATGAGCGACTCGACGCCGCCCAGGGATTCCGCGAGCGTGAACACGTGCGTGCGGTCGCACAGCGCGAGCGCGGACTCCGCGGACCCCGTGCGCAGCGAGACCATGCCGCCGAAGCCGCTCATCTGGCGCTTGGCGATCTCGTGGTGCGGGTGGGACTCGAGGCCCGGGTAGAGCACCTCGGTCACCTTGGGGTGATCCTCGAGGAAGCGGGCGATCTCGAGGGCGTTGCCGGAGTGGCGGTCCATGCGCACGGCGAGGGTCTTCAGGCCGCGCAGCGTGAGCCACGAGTCGAACGGGCCGCTCACGGCGCCCGACGCGTTCTGGTGGAAGGCCACGGCGTCCGCGAGCTTCGTCGAGCCCGTGGGGCCCTCGAGGCCCACGGGGAGCTGAGCCCCGTCGCCGACGACGAGCGCCCCGCCCACCACGTCGCTGTGCCCGCCGATGTACTTGGTGGTCGAGTGCACCACCACGTCCGCGCCGAGCGCGAGCGGCTGCTGCAGGTAGGGCGTGGCGAAGGTGTTGTCGACCACGAGGACCGCGCCGGCGCTGCGGGCCGCTGCGGCGAGCGCGGCGATGTCCACCACGCCCAGGAGCGGGTTGGTGGGCGTCTCCGTCCAGACGGCCTTGGTGCGGCCCGGTTCGATGGCGTTCGCGACGGCCTCCGGGTCGTTGAGGTCCACCGCCGTGTGCTCGATCCCCCACGGGCCGAACACCCGCGCGATCAGCCGGTACGTGCCGCCGTACGCGTCGTTGCCGAGCACCACGTGGTCACCCGGGCGCAGCATCGCGCGCAGCAGGGTGTCCTCCGCCGCGAGGCCCGACGCGAAGGCGAACGCCGCGTCACCGCCCTCCGCGCTGGCGAGTGCCGTCTCGAGGGCCGTGCGGGTCGGGTTGGCCGAGCGCGAGTACTCGTACCCGCCGCGCAGCCCTCCCACACCGTCCTGCTTGTAGGTCGACACCTGGTAGATGGGCGGGACCACGGCACCCGTGAGCGGGTCGGGGTCCTGGCCGGCGTGGATGGCGCGCGTGGCGAAGCCGGACTTGGTCCAGTCGGGGAGGTCTGCGGGATTCACGGTCCCAGGCTAGGCCTTCTTGGGCGGGGTGCAGGACTCGGGGGTGGAGGTGGACTCGATGTCGGTGGACTCGATGTCGGTGGCGTCGGGTAGACCTGGTGGTGCGGGTTCGGCTCTGCTCGCAGTTCGTGAAATCTGGTTCAGTTCAAGGGTTGACGTATCGGACATATGGTGCGATACTAGGACATACGTTCCAGTCGGGTCCTTTGATCGAGTCTCTGCGCAGGGGGTGGGTGTGATGGTCGCTTCGAGCGGTGATCTGTCTGCCCGGGTGCGGGCCGCCCTCACCGAGGCGGGGATCCTCGGGTCCGGTGTCGCTGGGGCAGGAATCGCGTCCGACGACGGCGCACCCGGGGCCGGTGTGGCCCTGGATGGTGGGCCTGCTTCGACGGTACCGGGCGAGTCTGACGCCGCCGGGACTCCGCCGGGCTCGGTGGGCCGCGGTGCGCGCAGTGAGGATGGTCGCGAGTCTGCCGCGGTGTGGGCGGCCGTGCTCGAGGTCGCGGCCACGGAGCTGGCCGGGGTCACGCGCGCGGCGTCCTCGTGGCCGGAGGCGGCGCGCACGCGGGTGATCGACGCGGTGGACCGCACGACGCGGTCGTTGACTGTCGCGAAGGCCCCGATCCTGGTGGCGCAAGAAGAAGCGGGGCACTGGCGTCGCCCCGGGGTGCGGTCCTTCGAGGCGCACCTGGCCGCCAAGGGGCGTGAGGACCTGGGCCCGGTCAAGCGGGAAGCCCAGGCCGCACGCACCCTGACCGCGTTGGAGGGTGGGTTGGACGCGGCCGCGCGGGGAGAGTTCACCTCCTCGCACGCCCAGAAGTTCTCCGCCGTGCTCGACACCGCCGACCCCCAGGTTCGCGACGCGTTACAGACCGGCGAGGGGGCGGAGCTCGTTCTTGAGCTGGCCCGCGACCTTGACCCCAAACGGTTCGGTCGCCGGATCGAGGAGCTCGCTGCGGCCCAGCATCCCGCCACGGTCCAGGACGCCCAGGAAGCGGCCCGCGCGAAGCGATACCTGCGGATCATGCACGGCCCCGAGGGCACCAAGATCGACGGGTTCCTCGACCCCATTGCTGGGCACCGTTTCCAGCTCGCCGTCGAAGCCGCCTCCCCCGCCCCGGTGTCGAGGACACCCGCACCCTCGGGCAGCGCAACGCCGACGCGATGGACACCATCGCCGGCGTCATCCTCACCGAGGCCAAGCACACCCCCGACCTCGAGGCCCCGACCCTGGTGACGATCACCATGTCCGAGACCACCTTCCTCGACGCGAAGAACCACCTCGAGAACGCCACCCACACCCGCACGGGTGCCAAGCAGAGCCAAGGTGCTGAGCAGGGCGCCGCTCCATTCCCCACGATCCGCATCGCTGACGGGCCGTTGGTGCCCCCGGCGGACCTGGGACGGCTGATCTGCGGATCCAAGGTCGGACGCATGGTCATCGGTGCCCGAGGTGAACCCCTCAACGTCGGACGCGCCCAACGACTGTTCACCGGAGCACGACGCCACGCCGTCGAGACCCGCGATCAGCACTGCGCCTGGCCCGAATGCACCACCCCCGCCCGCTACGCCGAGGTCCACCACCTCGACTGGTGGGACGAAGACCACGGCGAAACAGACACCAAGCGTGGGGTACTCGTGTGCTCCTACCACCACCATGAGCTCCACCGCCACGACCTCGACCTCGTCAAGACCCCACCCGACACGTCAAGCGAAGACCCAGTGCTCCTCGGCGACACCGACGGTGACCCACCGATGAGACCACCGAACCCGCCAAAGCCGGGCGACCCCGACTACGAGCCACCCCGGTACGAGCTCGTCCCCCGCGCGCGCACCGCAGCAGAACGCCGCACCCGCCTCGCCCATCGGCTACGCGAGGGTACTCGCACACGCCGCAGCGCATAGGCGCAGCGTCGCGCGTCAGCTCGGCGCAGCGCGTGCGAGTCAGTCCTCGGCGGGAGGGGGCGGAGCCTTCTTCTTCTTCGGCAGCCACAGCACGAAGACGAGGAGGAACGAGATGACGAGGGGGATCACCCACGGGTCGAGCGACATGCCGCTCCACACGAACAGCCCGCCCACGGCCCCAACGTAGGCGATCACGACGATCGCGTAGGCCTTGAGGCTCTGCTGGCGTCGCGCCTCACCCGCGAGGCCGCCGAGCAGCACGCCCGCAGCCACGGACATCAGGATGATCTCGATCGTGCACCTCCTCGGGTCCCGAGCAGCCTAACGCCGCTCGCAAGGGACCTCCGTCGCCGGTGACCTGGGACCTCCGCCCTAGAGTGATCGGGTGAACGAGACCAACTGGGCGGGCAACGTCGCCTACCGAACGTCCCGGATCCACCACCCGGAATCCATCGAGGAGCTGCAGCGGATCGTCGCCGCGAGCGAGCACGTACGTGCGCTCGGCACCCGGCACGCGTTCTCGGACGTGTCAGACACGTCCGGCGACCTCGTGGTGCTCGACAGGGTCGACCCGGACATCCGGGTCAGCGCGGACCGCACCACCGTCGAGGTCGGATCGGGCACCCGCTACGGCGTGCTCGCCGACGCGCTCCAGGCCGAAGGGCTCGCGCTGCACAACATGGCGTCGCTCCCCCACCTCGCGATCGGCGGGGCGGTCGCCACGGCGAGCCACGGCTCGGGAGACCGGTCTGGATCGCTCACGAGCGCGGTCGCGGCGATCGAGATCGTCGACGCCGACGGCGAGCTCCGGCGGGTCGAGCGTGGTGAGCCGGACTTTGACGGGGTGGTCGTCTCGCTCGGCGCGCTCGGCGTCGCGACACGCATCACGCTTGACGTCGAGCCCACCTATGACGTGGCGCAAGAGGTCCACACCGACCTGCCGTGGGACGCCGCGCTCAAGTACCTCGACGAGGTGTTCGCGAGCGCGGACTCCGTGAGCATGTTCACCACGTGGCAGCCCGATGCGGTGGACCAGGTGTGGCGCAAGACCCGGCTCGCGCCCGGCGGGGAGTACCAGGAACGAGGAGAGCTGTTCGGGGCGCCGTCGTCGGACACGAAGCTGCACCCCATCCGAAGCGTCGACCCCGTGAACTGCACCGAGCAGCTCGGGGTCCCGGGGCCATGGCACGAGCGGCTCCCCCACTTCAAGGCGGACCACATGCCCAGCGCGGGCGCGGAGCTCCAGTCGGAGTACCTCGTGCCGCGCGAGCGGGCCGTCGAGGCCATCGAAATACTGCGTGCGCTCAGCCCGATGTTCGCCGAGCTGGTCCAGGTCAGCGAGTTCCGCACCATCGCGGCGGACACGCACTGGTTGTCGAGCGCGTACGCGCGCGACACCGTGGGCCTGCACTTCACGTGGTTCCCCCGTTCGATCCAGGTGCGCGGGGCGGCCGTGGCGATCGAGGACGCGCTCGCACCGCTCGGCGCACGGCCGCACTGGGGCAAGGTGTTCGTGGACCAGGGCGGACGGGTCGCGGGGCTGTACCCGCG
>JAAYZM010000138.1 GCA_012514835.1 Actinomycetales bacterium | reverse complement strand
TGCACGTCAGCACTCGGAGGCCGAGGCGCTTGCGCTCGTCGACGCCTTCCTCGCCGAGCCGTTCTCGGGCGAGGCGCGTCACCAGCGCCGCATCGACCTGCTCGCGCAGTACGAGGCCTCGCGCTGATCGCCGATCATGCAGGGGTGCTCATCGCGCGGTGCACCGCTGCGCGCGCATCGAGGTAGTTGTAGAGCACCTCGAGGTCGACCTCGCCCGTGACGACCGTCTCCGGGTGGATCGAGATGATGAGTCGGCGGATCGAGGGGTGTGGATCGTGCTCGCGCTGAGTGAAGTACTCGTCGATGATCTCCACAGCGGACTGGATCTTGCCGAGACGTCGCGACTCACCTGTCCCAACGAGCGAGAAGACGACCTCGTCCGAGACGTGGCGCTTCTTCACGTGGAAGTCCCAGACTGCGCGAACGTGCGCGTCCTCCTCGACTCGGGTGAAGCCGAGCGTGCCACGGCTCGAGTTCACGAGCAGGAACGCGTAGCGCGCCGCTCCGGCGCCCTCGCCGAACGGCACCGCGACGACGGTCCCTCCGGGGTGCCTCTTGCGTGCGTCGTCGTCGAGCGCACCGGCGGTCCCCGGGTCGATCCCATACTTCTCGAGGACTGCGTCGAGTTCGCTCTGCCGCGCTGCAGATTCTGTGGATGTCGCGTAGGTGTCGAGGAAGTGCGCATGCAGCGAGGTGGGTGCAAGATCTTCTACGGCGAACCTGTCATTGACCCCGAAGACACAGGAGGCACGGGGGAATCGGTCGAGGTTGCCGAGGAAGTCGTCCACGACGATCTCGACGGAAGCTTCGGGCGAGACTTCGACGCGGTGCGCCCGGGTGCGGCGGCGTGCAACGAGTCCCCGAAGGGCCGACACGGCGACGAGGACGCCGAAGAAGATGTACACGAACACGGGAAGCCACGTCCGGTCGACGTCCTCGAGGACGAGCATCGCGACCTCGAACACCGCGATACCAAGCCCGAACAGCGTGACGAAGGTCAACCTGAAGGCGCTCCAGAACCGTGCGGACTGGAAGCGGCGCAGCGTGGGTCGGTCCGTCACCTCGAGGCGCCCCACGCTGCGCGCGGCAGGTGCTGCCACGCACGCTGCTCCGAGGTCAGTTCGACTGGCACCTTGTCGTTTCCGCCGGGGTTCTTCCAGAACAGGACCTTCGTGCCCGCGGCCGCTCGCTGGGCGTAGGCGGTCCCGCGCTCGATGACGTAGAAGTCGCCCGCACCAAGACGATGCTCGGTCCCCGAGTCGAGCTCGAGGATGTCGATCCGCCCCGCGATGACGAACTGGTACTCCCGCGCTCGTTCGTGACGGTGCGGGGCGTCGAGGGTGTCGACCGGGTAGGCCGAGATCCCGACCTCGAGCTCGTCGTCATGCAGATGCCGCAGGGCCTGCGGTTCGCTCAGGGCGCCCGCGAGGTATTGCCTGCCCTCCCCGAGTGCCGCCCGGATGTCTTGGTCACGAATGACGGAGATCGGTTCCATCCGTGCCATCGTAGTGTGGGAGGAGGGCTCAGCTACTGTTCACCACACGAAGCTCGCGGTCGGGGAGAGGGGCCAGCCGAAGGCTGTGCTCGCGGGGAACAACGTCCCGGGCTCGAGCTCGCGCACGAGCCCCGCGCCCGCGAGCTGAGCGAGCGGGGTCCCACCGAGGAACACTGCGCCGAGCTCGCGCACGTCGAGCGCGAGCTGCGCAG
>JAAYZM010000137.1 GCA_012514835.1 Actinomycetales bacterium | reverse complement strand
GTCGAAGTCGAACCACTCGACAGACTCGGTCGAGGCGAGATCGCGCAGGTAGAGGGTGGACCACGCGCGCACGATGACCCGGGAGTCCGTGATCCACTTCGGGCCCGAGCGGGAGAGCTCTTGCTCCCCGGCGCTCGTCCAGCGGTCCGACGCCGAGAAGCGGGTACCGACGTTGACGCTCTGGCCGATCTTCCACGACGTCTGGTCGTAGGCGATCTTGGAGCCGTCGGGGGAGAGGGCGACGCCGGAGGTGGCCTGGATGCCGCCTTCGGCGATCGGCAGGAGCGTGCCGACGTCGACCACGCTGAGCGGCGTGCCGTCGGTCTTCATGCGGATCACGTTGTTCCCGCGCAGCGCGGCGACGGTCCCCTTGTCGTCCATGACGGGCGACGAGTACGGCGAGGACTGGTAGCCGTCCTTCGTGATCTGGACCTGGCCGCTGCCGTCGCCTCGCGACATCCAGACGTTGTAGCCCTTGATGAACATCAGAGTTCCGGGGGCGTTGATCGCCGCTGGGACCGCGCCGGCGCGGATCGAGACGGGACCGGGGGTGGCCTGAGTGGCGGACGCGGCGCCCCCGGCGGCGACGATGCCGGTGAGGGCGAGCCCGACGGTCGCGAAGAACGCGGTCAGGCGATGGGTGGTTCGGGGCACAAGGGTCTCCTGATTGCCGAGATAGTGAGAGTGGTTGTCTCACTTAGCCTCGTGATCAGGAGGAATCGGGGCATCCATCCCAAGTCGACACGAGTGTCAACTTTCGGATGATGCGCCGGTCACCTCACCCCACGGCGTGCACGGGGGCGGGCAGCGCCGTGCCGGAGCCGTCCCGACGACGGTCCACGGCGGGCAGGTCGATCGCCTGCCCACCCGATCCCGTCGCGCGCGCCGGGGCCGTCCCCACCCACGCGAGGGAGAGGGTGTCCTCGCCGCGCAGGAATCGCTGGGCGCGCACGCCGCCCGTCGCGCGTCCCTTGCCCGGGTACTCGGCGAACGGGGTGACCTTGCCGCTGCCGGCCTCCGTGCCGGGGAGGGCCGACGACGATCCCGCGATCGTCACCACGTGCGCGTCGTGCGCCGAGGAGGCGGGGACGACGCCGAAGAACACGGCGCGGGCCCCCGAGCCGAGCTTGATCCCGGCCATGCCACCGGCGGCGCGCCCCTGCGGGCGGACGTTCTTCGCGGCGAAGTGCAAGAGCTGCGCGTCGGAGGAGACGAGCACGAGCTCGTCGTCGTCGTCCGCGTGTCCCGCCCCGACCACCTCGTCACCGTCCTTGAGGGAGACGATCTCCCACGCGTCGCCCTTGGCCGGGGCGTCCCCGGCGGCGACGCGCTTGACCACGCCCGCCGCGGTACCGAGCGCGACCGGCGGGGTGCCCTCGGCGAGCGAGACGAGCGCGATGACACGCTCGCCCGGATCGAGGGGGACCACCTCGGCGACGGGGACCCCACCCGCGAGAGACGGGGGTCCGTCCGTGGGCGGGATGGCGGGCAGGTCGAGCACGGAGACGCGATGCATGCGCCCGGTGGACGTCACGGCACCGACGTACCCGCGCGCCGTCGTGGGCACGGGGCTGCGCAGCACGTCGTGCTTCGCGCGCGCCGAGTCCTCGTTCGGTGCGACCGGCTCGTTCTCGTCGCCCGTGCGCGCGAGCAGGCCCGTCGCGGATAGCAGTGCCCAGCACGGGGTGTCCGCCACCTCGAGCGGCGCGGCGGCCTGCTTCGCGGTGGTCGCCGCGGCCCCTGCGGACTCGAGGAGCACGGTGCGCCGGGGAGTGCCGTGCTCGCGTGCCACGGCGTCCATCTCCGCCGCGACGAGGGCGTGCAGGCGGGACTGCTCGGCGAGGATCAGCTCGAGCTCGGCGATCTCTGCGGCGAGCGAGTCGCGCTCGGCCTCGAGCTCGATGCGCGAGAACTTGGTCAGGCGGCGCAGGCGCAGCTCGAGGATGTAGCTCGCCTGGAGCTCCGAGAGGTCGAAGACGCTCATCAGGCGCTCACGCGCGGCGTCGGCGTCGTCGGAGGTCCGGATGACCTGGATGACCTCGTCGATGTCGAGGATCGCCACGAGCAGGCCCTCGACGAGGTGGAGCCGCTCGCGCCGCCGCTCGAGGCGGTAGGCGCAGCGCCGGCGGACCACGTCGACGCGGTGGTCCACCCACACCTGGAGCATCTCGCGCAGCCCGAGCGTGCGCGGCTGGCCGTCCACGAGCGCCACGTTGTTCATCGAGAACGACTCCTCGAGCGGCGTGAGCCGGTAGAGCTGCTCGAGCACCGCCTCGGGGGAGAAGCCGGTCTTGACCTCGATCACGAGACGCAGACCGTGGTGGCGGTCTGTGAGGTCGACGGCGGACGTGATGCCCTGGATCTTCTTCGAGCTCACCCCGTCCTTGATCTTCTCGAGCACCTTCTCCGGCCCCACGAGGTAGGGCAGCTCCGTGACGACGATGCCCTTACGCTTCGCGGTGACGTTCTCGATCCGGGCCGTCGCGCGCGTGCGGAACGCCCCGCGGCCCGTCGCGTAGGCGTCACGGACGCCGTCGAGGCCCACGATCTTCCCGCCCGTGGGCAGGTCGGGACCGGGCACGAAGCGCATGAGGTCCTCGAGCGTCGCGTCGGGGTGCGCGAGCAGGTGCCGGGCCGCGGCCACGACCTCGACGAGGTTGTGCGGCGCGAGGTTGGTCGCCATGCCGACGGCGATGCCTGTGGCGCCGTTGACGAGGAGGTTGGGGATGGCCGCGGGCAGGACCTCGGGCTGCGTGAGCTTGTTGTCGTAGTTCGGCACGAAGTCGACGACGTCCTCGCCGAGGTCCGCCGTCATCGCCGTCGCGGCGGGGGCGAGCCGCGCCTCGGTGTACCGCGGTGCCGCGGGGCCGTCGTCGGGCGAGCCGAAGTTGCCGTGCCCGTCCACGAGGGGCAGCCGCAGCGAGAAGGGCTGGGCGAGCCGCACCATCGCGTCGTAGATCGCCGTGTCGCCGTGCGGGTGGAGCTTGCCCATGACCTCGCCCACCACGCGGGCCGACTTCACGAACCCGCGGTCCGGGCGCAGGCCCATGTCCGCCATCTGGAAGAGGATCCGGCGTTGCACGGGCTTGAGGCCGTCCCGCGCGTCCGGGAGCGCCCGCGCGTAGATGACCGAGTAGGCGTACTCGAGGAACGAGTCCTCCATCTCGGCCTTGACGTCGATGTCGACGATGTTCTCGACGACGTCCTCGGGCGGGACAGCGGCGGGGGTACGGCGCGCCATGGGCGGACAGCTCCTCGGTCGGTTCACGTGCTGGCCCATTGTCCCCGCTCGCCGTGGGCCCCAGGGCCCCGACACGACGGAGCGGGGCCCCTAGCCTGGAGACATGGCTCACGACGACGGCGCGCCGCGGCGCTACCCGGCCCACTGGGAGGCCGACGTCGTGCTGCGCGACGGCGTGCCCGCGCACCTGCGGCCCATCGCGCCGAGCGACGCCGACGCGCTCCAGGCCTTCCACGTGGGGCAGTCCGAGCGCTCGGTGTACCTGCGGTTCTTCGCACCGATGGAGCGGCTGAGCCCCGCGGACCTCGAACGCTTCACACACGTGGACCATCGCGACCGGGTCGCCCTCGTGGTCGTGGCGCCGGGCGAGGGCACCGTCGAGCGGATCATCGCCGTGGGCCGCTTCGACCGGGTGGGGACCTCGAGCGCGGAGGTCGCCTTCACGGTCGCGGACGCGCACCAGAGGCGCGGTCTCGGGTCGATCCTCCTCGAGCACCTCGCCGCGGCCGGGCGCGAGCTCGGCATCGCCGAGTTCACGGCCGAGGTTCTCCCGCAGAACGGGGCGATGCTCGCCGTGTTCCGGGAGGCCGGGTTCGAGGTGCGTCAGGCGTACGACGACGGCCTCGTGGCGGTCCGGATCGACCTCGACCCCAGCGCACGCTCGCGGGACGTCATGGCGGACCGTGAGCACCGTGCCGAAGCACGGTCGATGCAGTCGCTGTGGGACGCGGACAGCGTGCTCGTCGTGGGACCGGGGTCGCAGGTGCCCGGCCTCGACGCGGCGCGTGCCCACGCCGTCCTCGTGGCCCAGCTCGCCCAGGCGGCTCCCTCGCCGCGGGTCGCGGCCCTCGGGGTGCACGTGCCGGAGGAGCTGAGCGGCCACCCGCGCCTCGTGGTCGCTCCCACGATCGACGACGTCCCGGGGCCCGTCCAGCTCGCCGCCGTGGCCCTCCCGGCCGCCGAGGTGCTCGCCGTCGTGCCGAGCCTCGCCCGGCTCGGCGTGCGCGCCGTGGTGGTCCTGTCCACGGGCTTCGCGGAGGACGGGCCGGAAGGTCTCGCGCTCCAGCGCGAGCTCTTGCGCACGGCGCACTCCGCGGGGATCCGGGTCATCGGCCCCGGCTCGTTCGGGATCGCGCGGCCCGGTGGCGGGCTCAACCTGTCTCTCGCGGCGCGGGTCCCGGACCCCGGCGGGGTCGGGCTCTTCTGCCAGTCCGCGGCGGTCGCGGTGCGGCTCGTCGACGACGCGGTGGCACGCGGCATCGGGACGTCCCAGGTGCTCTCCTCGGGGAACCGCGCCGACGTCTCCGGCAACGACGTGATGCAGTCGTGGGCGGACGACCCGGGCACGCGGGTGGCCGCGCTGAGCCTCGAGTCGATCGGCAACCCCCGCAAGTTCGTCCGGGTGGCCCGACGGCTCGCGCGGCTCAAGCCCGTGGTGGTGACGACGGCGGGGCGGTCCGGCCAGGTGGTGCCCCCGGGGCACGCCGTGCGCGTGACGGCCGCGCCCCGCCGCACGCTCGAGGAGATGCTGCGGCAGTCCGGCGTCCTGCGCGTCGAGAGCACCGCGCAGCTCCTCGACGTCGCGCAGCTCTTCGCGCACCAGCCCGTCCCGGCCGGCCGCCGCGTGGGCGTCGTCGCGAGCTCGCACTCGCTCGCCGCGCTCGTCGCGGAGAACGCCGCGGCGGCGGGTCTCGTCCTCGCTCGCGAGGCCGTCGTCCTGCCGGAGGACGCCCCGCGGGGCGAGGTGCGCCGGACCTTCGCGGAGGCGTGCGCGTGGCCCGACGTCGACGCGCTGGTCGTGGCCCACGTGTCCACCGTGGGGCCGGGTGACCCGTCAGGCGTCGCGGGCGAGCTCGCCCTCGCCGCGGCCCGCAGCAAGCACACCGTGGTCGCGTACGTGCACGGTCTCCTCGGGGTGCGGGCCGAGCTCACGGCCCTCGACCCCACCGGGGCGCCCCGCACGGTCCCGGCGTTCCGCACGCCCACGGACGCCGTGGGCGCCCTGGGGCACGCCGCGCGATACCGGGCGTGGCTCGAGCAGGACGAGGGGGAGTGGGCCCGCCCCGCGGGCACCGATCCCGCGCGCGCCGTGCGTCTCGTCGACTCCGTGCTTTCCAGTTCCCCCGAGGGACGTGCTCTCACGGCTGAGGAGACGGCCGAGCTGCTCGGTGCGGTGGGGCTCGAGGTGGCGGAGTCCGCGCCGCCGGACGGTGTGGCGTGCGTGGTGCGGAGCGGGGAGGACCGGCTCTTCGGGCCTGTCGTGAGCTTCGGTCTCGCGGGCGACGCGAGCGAGCTGCTCGGTGACCTCGCGCAAGGCATCGCGCCGCTCACCACGGCCGACGTCGCGCACCTCGTGCGCTCCGTGCGTGCTGCGCCACGGCTCTTCGGGTACCGCGGCCGACCCGCCGTCGACGTGACGAGCCTCGAGGACCTCGTGGCACGGGTGGCGGTCCTGTCCGACGCGCTGCCCGAGCTCGCGGCGCTCGAGCTCGAGGTCACGGTCGGCGAGAGCGGCGCCGTCGTCGTCGGGGCGCGGGCCCGTGTGAGCGACACCGAGCGCCGCGACCGTCCCGTGCGCACGCTACCCACGTGAGGTGATCTGCGAGGATGGGCCGGTGCGTGCTACGTCGAGCTCCTTGACCGAAGACCTGCGGCGCGCCGGGTACTACCCGGCGCTCGTCCAGGACGTGATCGACGTCTCCCTCGCGGGCGACGACGTCCTGGGGCACTACGTGCACCTCGAGACCACCTTCTTCGGCTCGGAGGTGCACCGTCACCTCACGGCGCTCGTGCTGACGGCGGGCCGTCTGCTCGTCACGCACGTGGACGACCACCCCGGTGACCAGCACGGCGAGGCCACCGCGCTCGCCACGACCGAGGCGGTGCCCCTGACACGGGTGCGGTCGGTCGCGCTCACCCACGAGTTCGTCAGCCCCGAGAAGCACCGCCCGGGAGCCACCCCGACCGTGCTCGTGCTCGCGATCGGCTGGGCCGCGCTCAACCGGCTCGAGCTGAGCCCCGCCCAGTGCGACGACCCGGACTGCGACGCGGACCACGGCTACTCCGGGACGCTCGCCCACGACGACCTCGTGCTGCGCATCAGCGGCGAGGCCGAGGGCCCCGGGGCGGTCCGGGCCGCGATCGACTTCGCGCGAGCGCTGTCGGTCGCGACGACCCCCCAGGCGGGATGACGGCGCTCGGCCCACGGCTCGCGGCCGCCGGGCTGCGGACCCCGCGCTACGACGGCCACCACCTGGGCCTCGTGCTCCCTGCTGTCGCCGACTCCCTGGGCGCGGGACGCGGGCCCGAGGACACGGCCGCACGCGCGGCGCTCGCGCTCGAGCCCCGGGAGCGCGCCGTCGTCGTCCTCGTCGACGGGCTGGGACGCGGCAACCTCGCCGAGCTCGCGGGCCACGCCCCGTTCTTGAGGTCGCTGCTCGCCGCGGACACCGCGGGCCTCGTCACGGGCTTCCCGACCACGACGGCGAGCGCGCTCGGACTCTTCGGGACGGGCCACCCCGGGGGCAGGACCGGCCTCGTCGGGTATGCGGCGCGCAACCCCGCGACGGGCGGCCTGGGCAACTTCGTCCGCTGGGAGGGGACGCCCCCTCCGCACGAGTGGCAGCGCGAGCCCTCGCTGCTCGGTGGGCTCGTGGATCGCGGGGTGCGCGTGACCTCGGTGGGTCTGAGCCGGTTCGCCGGTTCCGGCCTCACGTCCGCCGTCTTCGCCGGGGCCACCTACGTGCCCGTCGACCGCCTGGGCGACCGGGTCGACGCGACCCTCGCCGCACTGCGCACGCCGGGCCTGGTGTACCAGTACTGGGGCGAGCTCGACAAGGTGGGGCACCGGCTCGGGTGGCGGTCCGCCGAGTGGGGTGCCGCGCTCGAGACGCTCGACGCCGAGCTCGCGCTGCTCGCGCGCTCCTTGCCGCGTGGCACGAACCTCGTGGTGACGGCCGACCACGGCATGGTCGACGTCGATCTCGCGCGCCGCGTGGACGTGGCCCAGCAGCCCGCGCTCGCCGCCGACGTCGCGCTCCTCGGCGGTGAGCCGCGTGCCGTGCACGTGTACCTGCGCGACGGGGTGGACCCCGTGCGCGCTGCCGCCCGCTGGTCCGAAGCGCTCGCCGAGCACGCCGTCGTCGCGACGCGGGACGAGGCGGTCGACGACGGCTGGTTCGGTGACGTGCGCACGCACGTGCTGCCCGCCGTCGGAGACCTCGTGGTGGTCGCGAAGGACCGCGCGACCGTGGTCGACTCGGCCACCGCCACGTCGGGCCTGCTCGCCATGGTGGGCGTGCACGGCTCGCTCACACCGCTCGAGCTCGAGGTGCCGTTCTTGCGCGTGGCGACCTGAGGACGTCAGTCCCGGCGGGCCCCGAACACGATCTCGTCCCAGCTCGGCACGCTCGCGCGGCCCTTGCGCGACCGCGGGCGCTGCGTCTCGGGCGCGGCCTCGGGTGAGGCGTCGTCCTGTGCTGCCGGGTCTTCGTCGGCGGGGACATCGTCGGCCGGCTCGTCCTCGATCTCGTCGAGCGCGGCCTCGTCGAGCGCGGGCTGGGTGTACGCGGGCTGCTCGGGAGACGCCGCCGAGGGGAGCGTGAGGACGCGGGCGTCCGTGGCGGACTCCGGGTCGGAGTGGGCGGGGTGCGCCCCGAAGAGCTGGCCCTCGCCGAAGTCGAACGCGTGCTGCGGGCCGAAGCCCTCGAACTCTTCCTCGGCGGGGTCGAGCTCGATCTCCTGCCGCACCCCGCGCTTGCCGTTGAGCTCGTCGAGGAGGGCGTGCGTCGGGTCCTCCTGCGGCTCCTCGTCCGGCTCGGGCTCGTCGAGCTCGTGCGGGGTGAGCACGGGGCCGTCGAGCTCGCCCGCCCGGACGTCGAACACGACGTCGCGCACCGCGGCGAGGTGGCGGCGGGGGATGGGCTCGTCCGCGAGCTGGGTCTCCGAGAGCCAGCGGGCCTCGTCCTCGAGGGCGTCGAGCGAGCGCGCGGCGTGGTCGAAGGCCCAGCGAGCCTGACGCTCCTCGGAGCCCACGACGAAGTGCACGACGACGGTCCACGGGTCGCTGCCCGCCCGGTAGGAGTCCCACGAGACGGTGTCCGGGTCGACGCCGCGCGCCGCGAGCCGGTCGAGCACGAGCTCGCCGAGCTGCGGGGAGTCCTTCTCCCGTCCCACACGGCTCGCACGGGCCTGACCGGCGACGAACTCGCGCTCGGCGAGCACGGGGCCCTCGTAGCGTCGGACCAGCTCGACCGCGATCCCGCCGGACTCGGCGACCTCCTCGGCGGTGCCGCCCGCGCGGATGCGGGCCTGGATCTCGCGCGGGGGCAGCGCGGTGCCGCCCTCGGCGCGCAAGAGCTCGAGACGCGGCCGGTCACGGCGCACCGCGGCACGGAGCGTCTCGTCGATCCGGAGCTTGAAGCGCTCGCCGTCGGGACCCGTCAGGACGACGTGCTCGCCGTCGTCGTGCAGGCCCACCAGCTCTAGCTCGTCCATCGGTCCTCCCACTACTTCGTCTCGAAGCGTGCCACCAGTTCGCCGTCCCGCGCGGGACGTGGCTCGGTGCGCCGCGCAATCTCGCGGCGGGGCGCACGGGCAGGGTGGGGCACGATGGGTGCCATGGCCCCCGACGCAGACCTCTCCGTGCCCCCGCTCGACGAGTCCGCTCGCCGTGAGCTCATGGAGCTCGCGACGGACATGGCGACGCAGGTCGGGCGCCTCGTGCGCTCCGCACGGCACGAGGGCGTGGCCGTCGCGGGAGTGAAGTCGACAGCGACCGACGTCGTCACCCAG
Source organism: Actinomycetales bacterium (assembly GCA_012514835.1). GTDB lineage: Bacteria > Actinomycetota > Actinomycetes > Actinomycetales > Cellulomonadaceae > JAAYZM01. The sequence goes on along the minus strand of JAAYZM010000137.1, from coordinate 170 downwards.
GCGGACCTCGCCGCGGAGTCCAGGCTGCGCGAGCTCATCGCCGAGCACCGACCGCACGACGCGGTGCTCGGCGAGGAAGGCGGCACGACGGCGGGCACCTCGGGGCTGACCTGGGTGCTCGACCCGATCGACGGGACGGTCAACTACCTGTACGGGCTGCCCCAGTACGC
>JAAYZM010000001.1 GCA_012514835.1 Actinomycetales bacterium | reverse complement strand
TCGAGCTCTTCGCGAGCGACTGACCCGGCTCAGTCGGAGCGGCGGATCGAGCGCACGCCCACCACCAGGCCGAGCGCCGCGAGGGCCACCGCCGCGAGGAACGCCCACGCGACGTCCGGCGAACCGAGGTCGCCCTGCAGCAACGAGCGGATGCCCGTAGTCACCCAGTTCACGGGGTTCACGGCCGCGACGGCGCGCATCCACCCCGGCCCGCCGTCGAGCGGCAGCAGCACGCCGGACAGGATGAGCAGCGGGAAGATCAGCGACTGCTGCACGGCCCAGAACACCCAGTCCTTGCCCTTCGTGGCGAGCGCGAGCGCGTAGGACAGCGAACCGAGCCCCACCCCGAACACGGCGAGCAGCACGAGCCCGAGCGCGAAGCCCACGACGCTCGCGCGGTACCCGAACGGGAGCGCGACCCCCACGATCACGAGCGACTGCACCACGATCGGCACGATCTCCTTGAGCGAGCGCCCCACGAGGAGCGAGGACCGCGCGATCGGCGCCACAAGGGTGCGCTCGTGGGAGCCGAACATCATCTCGTACTGCAGGTTCGAGCCCGTCACGCCCGTACCGAACAGCACGATCATCACGAGCACCCCGGGAAGGAACCACGCGAGCACCTCGCTCGTGGACTGCCCCGACTGCGCCATGAGCAGCGGCGCGAACAGCCCGAGGAACACGAGCGGCTGCAGCAGCGAGAAGATCACCGTGAACGGGTCGCGCACGATGGGCCGCAACTCACGCACGAGCACGAGCCACGAGTCGCGGGCGAGGTTCGGCTGGGGGACGGGGGTCAGCGTGGCGGCGGTCATCGGGTGCCTCCCTGGGCGGCCGTGGCGAGATCGGTCTCGACGTGCGCCTCGCGCAAGGTGCGACCGGTGAGGGCGAGGAACACGTCGTCGAGCGTGGGTGGGACGCACGTCGCGGCCTCGACGGCGAGGCCTTCCGCGGCGAGGCGGCCCAGGGCGAGCGGCAGCAGGCGGGCGCCGTCGGGGACGGCGGAGGTGAGTGTTCCGTCGTCGGACACCGTCACCTCGGTCTGCAGGACCTGTCCGACGACGGCGCCCGCGCGCGAGCGTTCCTCGCTCGCGACCCGGATCGTGACGGCGTCCCCGGCGAGCTCGGTCTTGAGGGCCCGCGCCGTGTCGTCCGCGATGACCTGCCCGGAGTCCATCACCATGACGCGCTCGGCGTAGCGGTCAGCCTCCTCGAGGTAGTGCGTGGTGAGGAACACGGTGGTGCCGTGCTGGGTGCGCAGGTCGAGGATGTGCCGCCACAGGTTGGCGCGGCTCTGCGGGTCGAGGCCCGTGGACGGCTCGTCGAGGAACAGCATCGTGGGGGAGTTCATGAGGCCGATCGCGATGTCGACGCGGCGCTTCTGCCCGCCCGAGAGGTTCTGGACCTGCTGGTCCGCGAAGCCCGTGATGTCGAGGGACGCGACGAGCTCTTCGGCGCGCTCGGCCGCGGCGGTGCGGCTCATCCCGTAGAAGCGGCCCTGGCTCACGAGCTCGTCGCGGACCCGCTGGGCGGGGCTGCCGCTCGTGCCCTGACCCACGTAGCCGATCGCGGCGCGCACGGCGGGCTGCTCGGTGATGATGTCGTGGCCCACCACGCGGGCGGTGCCCGAGGTGGGCGGGACCAGGGTGGTGAGCATGCGCAGGCTCGTGGTCTTGCCGGCGCCGTTGGGGCCCAGGAACGCGACGAGCTCGCCGCGCCGGACCTCGATGGACAGCTCGCGGACGGCCTCGACGTCGGGCGTCTTGCCCTTGCTCGCGAACCGCTTGGTGAGGTTCTCGGTGCTGATGATGGTGTCGTTCATGGGTCCAGCCTCTCGGGCCATGCGGACAGTTTCTGTCCGCAGAGTCTGCGAACCTGGGGACATGGCCGGAACCACCACGCGAGCCCTCGCGCTCCTCGACCTGCTCCAGACCCATCGATCCTGGACCGGGCCGGAGCTCGCCGCACGTCTCGAGGTCTCCGAGCGCACGCTGCGCCGCGACGTCGAGCGGCTGCGGGACCTCGGCTACCGCATCGACTCCGCGCCTGGCGCCGAGGGTGGGTACCGGCTCGAGGCGGGCAGCGCCGTCCCACCGCTCCTGCTCAACGACGACGAAGCCGTCACGATGGCCGTGGGCCTGCGCCTCGCCGCGATCCAGCGCCTCGCGGGCGGGCCGGAGACCTCCCTGTCCGCCCTCGCGAAGCTCGAGCAGGTGCTGCCTTCCCACCTGCGCCGCCGCGTCAACGCCCTCGCCTCGTTCTTGCGGCCCACGAGTCCCGACGGCCCGCTCGTCTCGCCCGAGGTGCTCGGTGATCTCGCGCTCGCGTGCCGGGACCGCGAGCGCGTGCGCTTCGCCTACGCGGCCGCCGACGGCACCGAGTCGAAGCGGCACGTCGAGCCTGTGAGCGTGGTGACCGCCGATCGCGCGTGGTACCTCGTCGCGTTCGACCTCGTGCGCGAGGACTGGCGCACCTTCCGGGTCGATCGCATGAGCGAGCTGCGGCGCACCGGCGGGCGGTTCGCCGCGCGCGAGCTGCCCGCCGCCGACCTCGCCGCGTACGTCGCCGCCGCGGTGAGCTCCTACGGCACGCTCGAGCTCACGGCCCGCGTCCTCATGGACCTGCCCCTCGCGGGGGTCCGCGAGGCGTTCGGGCCGTGGTCGCGCGGCGCCGAGTCCGCGGGCGAGACCCGCACCTCGTGGCCCGTGGGCGGCGCGTCCGTCCAGGACCTCCTCTACGCGATCTCGTGGGTACCGCAGGGGGCCACCTACACGATCGACGCCGACGACGACGTCCGCGCGCAGCTCCACGAGATCGCGACCCGTCTCCTCGCCGCGACCGCGCCGGACTGATCAGGCCGAGGGCCCGCTACCCAGCGTGACGGCGGCGACGGGCAGTCCAGGTGTGTGTACCAGGGCAGAGTCGAGGGTGAACAGCGGCGTGTCCAGGGCAGCCGCAAGGGCGACATACGCGGCGTCATACGGAGTGATGTCCCCGCGCAACGCCCAGACCGTGTCCACTAACGGCTCGATGGGGTGCCGGACCAGCGGCAGATCCGTGAGATCTCTCGCGGCAGCGCTGGCGCGAGAGTCCGGGAGTCGACCGGCCAGGACGAGGCGACGCAGCGCACTGAGCACCTCGAGGTCGAGGTGTGCCGGAGCATGCAGGTCGTCACCGCCTTCGAGGAAGCGTGCACGAATCGCGTTGCGGCGCGAGGGATCGATCAGAAAGGCCACCACGACGGAGGCGTCGACGACGAGCACCCGGCTACTCGGCCCGAACGGGTCCGGCAGCAAGGTTGGCGAGATGCACCTCGCGCTCGCGGTGCAGGTCCGC
>JAAYZM010000136.1 GCA_012514835.1 Actinomycetales bacterium | reverse complement strand
CGGGACAGCGGCTCGAAATCGCCGTCGGACAGCTCGCGGAACATGCTCTGCGTGGGGTTGAGCGCCTCGACAGCCTCGGCACCGTCCCCCGCCTCGACGTCGCTCACGAAGAACGCGTAGGTCTCCCCGACGTCCGGGTGCGTCACGCCGTGCCACTCGTGGAGCACGCCGTCCCAGAGCCCTCCCACGAGCCGCACCTGCACCCGGTCGCCCGCCGCGAAGCGCCCCTCGACACCTTCGACGACGGCGACCTCGTAGACGGTGTAGACGAACTCGTCCGGCTCGGCCGCCTCGTAGTCCGGGTCGCCAGGCTCGGGGGCACCGAGGGTCGGGTTGGCCTCCGGGTCCGTCCCCGCGTACTCGGGCGGCGCGAGCTCGACCAGCTCGGGCGTCGCGGAGAGCACCTCGCCCACGAGCACGGCGTCGGCGGCCCCCTCGAGCTCGGCCACCGAGCCGTACTCGACGAACAGCCCGTGGTGGGTGACGGTCGGGTGGGGCGCCGTCGTCGGCCCCTGCCCTTCCCCCGAGGCGCACCCGCTCGAGGCGAGGAGCACCGCGGCGGCGAGCAACGCGCGGGCCGGGCGAAGAGCCATCACACCGCCTCCTGTCAGTAGATCGATGCAACGGCCGAGCGGTCGTACGCCCGCGGCGCGGAGTAGACCCCCGTCCAGCTCATCGGCTTGTAGTCCATGACCGTGGACGAGCTCGTGTCCGGGTTGTCCTTGAGGGACAGCGCGTGGCCCAGCTCGTGCATCGTGGTGAAGCGCGCCCACGAGCCGATCGAGGAGATGCGGTTCGGGGCGTCGGCGATCTTCTCGGCGTCGACGGTCACCACGAAGGTCCGGTCGGAGCGCGAGCCGCCGTACTGGTAGCGGCCGATCATCCCCGAGGGCAGCGAGCCGAGGCGCACCGACTTGTTGGTGGACCCGCTCGTGATCGAGATGACCGTGCCCGTCGAGGAGTACGTGCCGTTCCACGCCGAGACGCCGTCCCGCAGGAAGCCGCGCCACGTCGAGTTCATCGACCCGGCGAGCCGGAGCGAGAACACGTTGGTGCCCGAGCCCGCGGCGAGGTAGTAGTCCGAGCGCGCACCGCTCGCAGGGGCGGCGAGGCCGACGACGGCGAGCAGCACGACCGTCATCGCGAGCGCGGCCCGGGTGCGCCGCGCACCGGGCCGGTGTCCCCCTGCGCGCTGGATCATCACGTCGAACGTAACCCGGGCCCGGTGAGCCCTCAACCGGAAGCGGTCACCACTGCGAGCGCGCGTAGTCCTTGAGGAAGCAGCCGTACAGGTCCTCGCCGGCCTCGCCGCGCACGATCGGGTCGTACACGCGAGCCGCGCCGTCCACGAGGTCGAGCGGGGCGTGGAAGCCCTCCTCGGCCAGACGGACCTTCGTGACATGCGGGCGCTCGTCGGTGATCCAGCCGGTGTCGACGGCCGTCATGAGGATGCCGTCGCCGAACATCTCGCCCGCGCTCGTGCGGGTGAGCATGTTGAGGGCGGCCTTGCTCATGTTGGTGTGCGGGTGGCCGGGGCCCTTGTAGCCGCGGGAGAACACGCCCTCCATCGCGGAGACGTTGACGATGTAGGTGCGGCGCGCGGGCGACGCGGCGAGGGCGGGGCGCAAGCGGCTCACGAGGATGAACGGGGCCGTCTGGTTGCACAGCTGGACCTCGAGGAGCTCCATGGGGTCCACCTCATCCACCGTGGCGACCCAGCTGTTGGTCTCCGCGACGTCGGGGATGAGCCCGCCTGCGTCGATCGAGGTCCCCGCGACGAGGCGCTCGAGGCTCGCGGCCTCCGCCGTGAGGGACTGCGCCGTGAGCTCTTCCGCGGCGACCCGCGCGGCGCGCTCGATCGCGAGGGCGGGGCTCGACAGCTCGCTCACGGAGCCCGCGAGCGCGCGCGGGTGGGCGTCGCTCGTGCGGCCGAACGTGGTGATCATCCGTGCGGCGTCCGCGGGCAGCGGGGCGTCCTCCGCCTCGGCGATCCGCGCGTACGCGCCGGGCGAGCGGCGCACCGTCTGGGCGGCGTTGTTGATGAGGATGTCGAGCGGGCCCTGCGCGGCCACGTGGTCCGCGAGGGACACCACCTGGGCGGGGTCGCGTAGGTCGATGCCCACCACGTGCAGACGGTCGATCCAGTCCGCGGAGTCCTCCATGGCCCGGTAGCGGCGCACGGCGTCGCGCGGGAAGCGCGTGGTGATCGTGAGGTCCGCGCCGTCCCGAAGCAGGCGCAGTGCGATGTACATGCCGATCTTCGCGCGCCCGCCCGTGAGCAGGGCCCGGCGCCCCGTGAGGTCCGTGCGCGCCCCGCGCTTCGCGTGGTGCAGCACCGCGCACGGCGGGCAGAGCTGGTGGTAGAACGCGTCCACCACGGTGTAGAGCTCCTTGCACACGTAGCACGCGCGGGCCTTGAGCAGCGTCCCCGCGCTCGCACCCGTGGCCGTCGACGTGAGCGCAATGCCCGCCGTCTCGTCGTCGATCCGCCCCGGGCTGCCCGTCGCGGTCGCGGCCACCACGGCGGCGTCGGCCTCCGCGATCCCGCGGCGCTTCTCGAGCCGCCGGTGCTTCTTGGCCGCCTTGAACAGCGCGGACGTGGCCCGCCGCGCCGCGATGTGCTGCGGGTGGTCCTGGGGCAGCACGGCCACGGCGTCCATGACGCGCAAGAACGTGTCGAAGTCGTTCTCGCCGATGTCGGGCTGGGGGGTCATGCACCGTTCCGTCCTCAGGGGGGGCTCGCCGCGAGCCCCGGGTTCCCGCGGGAAGCGGGACCGGAGCATGGTACGACGTCGAGCTCCCGGGCCGTCCCGCGCCCTAGAGTGGAACCGATGAGCGCGAGCACGGGACCTGCGAACTCACCGGCCGTCCACGCTCGCGGGCTGACCGTCCAGATCGACGAGCTCACCCTCCTCGCCCCCACGACGCTCACTCTGGACACCGGGGCGTCCCTCGTCGTGACGGGCGCGAACGGAGCGGGTAAGACGACCCTGCTGCGCGTGCTCGCCGGGACGCTCGCGCCGTCGGCCGGCGAGGTCCACGTCCTCGGCGACGTCCCGGACGAGCG
>JAAYZM010000135.1 GCA_012514835.1 Actinomycetales bacterium | reverse complement strand
GGCCTCGCGCTCCTGACCCTCCCCGCGACGGACCTGCGCCTCGCGCTGCCCGACGCCGGTGCCCTGCCGACCTCGAGCACGGCACGCCAGACCTATGACCTCGTGAGCGAGCACTTCGGCCCCGGCGCGAACGGTCCGCTCATCGTCACGGGCTCGATCGTCACGAGCACCGACCCGCTCGGGCTCATGGCGGACCTCGCCGACGAGCTCCTCGCGATGGACGGGGTCGCCTCGATCCCGCTCGCGACCCCGAACGAGTCGGCGGACACGGGGATCATCCAGGTGGTCCCCACCACGGCCCCGGAGTCGCAAGAGACCGCGGACCTCGTGCATGCGATCCGCGACCGGCACGACTACTTCCTCGAGACCTACGGCGTGGACCTCGCGGTCACCGGGTTCACCGCGGTCGGCATCGACGTGTCCGCCAAGCTCGGTGGCGCGCTCCTGCCGTTCGGGCTCGTCGTCGTCGGCCTGTCCCTCCTCCTGCTCACCATGGTGTTCCGCTCGATCGCCGTACCGATCAAGGCGACCCTCGGGTACCTGCTCTCCGTCGGCTCGGCGTTCGGGGTCGTGACGCTCGTGTTCGAGCGCGGCTGGCTCGCCGGGCTGCTCCAGGTGGACCACATCGGCCCCGTCATCTCGTTCATGCCGATCGTGGTCATGGGTGTCCTGTTCGGGCTCGCGATGGACTACGAGGTGTTCCTCGTCTCGCGCATCCGCGAGGACTACGTGCACGGCGGGGACGCCCGCGCCGCGATCTCGAGCGGCTTCCAGGGCGCCGCGGCCGTCGTGACCGCCGCGGCCGTCATCATGTGCGCCGTCTTCATCGCGTTCGTGCCGCACGGCGACTCGAACATCAAGCCGATCGCGCTCGGCCTCGCCGTGGGCGTGGCCGTCGACGCGTTCGTGGTGCGCATGGTGCTCGTGCCCGCCGTCCTGCAGTGGCTCGGGGACAAGGCGTGGTGGATGCCGCGCTGGCTCGACCGCGTGCTGCCGTCCTTCGACGTCGAGGGTGCTGGCGTGCGCCGCGAGCTCGAGCTCGCCGACTGGCCTGAGCCGGGGGCCGACGACGCGATCGCGGCCGCCGACCTGCGCGCGCCCGGCACGTCCCGGGCCGTCTCCGTGCGGCTCCCCCACGGTGGCGTCCTGCTGGTGCACGGCCCCGAGGTGGCGGACGTCTCGGCGCTCCTGCTCACCCTCACCGGCCGGCTCGAGCCCGCCGAGGGCATCGCCAAGGTTGACGGGCTGATGCTCCCCGAACGGTCCGCGACCGTCCGCCGCCGCGCGAGCTATGTCAATCTCGACCTCGCCTCGACGGACGCCGTCACGGAAGCCGTCGCCGAGCGGCCCCGGCTCCTCGTGGTGGACCGCACCGAGCTGGTGGGCGACCCGGCCGAGCGTGACGCGCTCGCCGCGCTGCTCACCCGCGCGCGCACCGAGGACGGCGTCACGGTCGTGCTGGGCGCCGTCGGACCCGCGATGCTCGACCCCCTCACCGCGCTGGCTCCCGCGGGCGCCCCCGTGCTCGCGCTCGACCTCCACGCCGCGGGCGGCCCCGCCCCCGCAGCATCGACCACCGCCCCGTCCCCCGCCACGCCAGCCACGGCGCACTGACGCCCGGCCCGAAGGACTCCCCCATGACTGCCACCGCCTCCGCCCGCCGAGGGCGCCCGTCGCTCCGCGCGATCGGCGTCGTCGTGCTCCCCGCCGCCCTGCTCGGCCTCTTGCTGTGGGGCCTGTGGGACCCCGCGAGCCGCCTCGAGACCGTGCGCGCGGCCGTCGTCAACACCGACGAGCCCGTGACCGTCGACGGCCAGATCGTGCCGCTCGGTCGCCAGCTCGCCGCGGAGCTCGTGGGCTCGGACTCCGCGCGTCGCCTCGCGTGGGAGATCACCGACGCCGACGGCGCGAGCGCGGGGCTGCGCGACGGCACGTACACCGCCGCCTTGACGATCCCCGCGGACTTCTCCGCCGCGGCTACGTCCTTCGCAGACACCGAGGGCACGGCGCGCCAGGCCACCGTCGAGGTCGCGACGGCGCCGGGCGGGCGCGACGTCGACGACCTCGTGGCGCACGCCGTGGCCGAGAGCGCGTCCCGCGTGCTCGGCGCCCAGCTCACCGACACGTTCGTCGACAACATCCTGCTGGGCTTCACCACGCTCTCCGACCAGCTCGGCGAGGCGGCCGACGGCGGGGCCCAGCTCGCGTCCGGCGTCCGCGAGCTCGCGGACGGCACCGACCAGCTCGCCGACGGCGCGACCACCTTCGCGGGCGGCACGAACGAGCTCGCGGACGGGGCGAGCGCCCTCGCGGGCGGCGTGCGCCAGCTGCACTCCGGCACGAGCGAGCTGCTCACGGGCGTGCGTCAGCTCGACGACGGCGCGGACCAGCTGGCCGACGGCGCGACCGGCCTCGCGGACGGCGCGGCAGCCAGCGCGAAGGGCGCGAAGCAGCTCGCCTCGGGGACGAACGACCTCGCGGACGGCGTGGGCGAGCTCGCCCAGGGCGCAGACGGCCTCGCCGAGGGCGCACGGGGTCTCGCCGACGGCGCCGACGAGCTCGCGACGGGTGTCGCGGCTCTCGCCGGCGGGATCGGCGGGCTCGCGACGGGCGCCGACGAGCTCGCGACCGGCACCGGCGACCTCGCCGACGGCGCGGAGCAGCTCGCGGGCGGGCTCGCCCAGCTCGCGGGACAGACGGCGGCGCTCCCCACGCAGGCGGGCCAGCTCGCGGGCGGTGCCGCGCAGGTCGCGGACGGGCTCGCGCAGTACGTCGCGGCGCTCGAGGACCAGGCCGCGGCGCTCGACTGCGACACCGCGACCCCGGTGGACCCCGCGACGTGCGCCGGGCTCGAGGCCCAGATCGACCAGCTCGGCGAGCTGCTCGTCGGCGCCCAGGGCGTCGCCGCGGGCACCGCGGGCCTTGCGGGGACCCCGGGCTCCGCCACCGCCGCCCCGACGGGGCTCTACCTCCTCGCCGCCGGGATCGACCAGATCGCCGGGACCGAAGGTGCCGCGGGCCTCGCCGCCGGGGCGCGCGCCCTCGCGGAGGGGACCACCGAGCTCGCGGCCGGTGCGGGCGCCCTCGCGACGGGCGCGAACGAGCTCTCCGGCGGGATCGGCCAGCTCGCCGACGGCGCGGGCGACCTCGCCGACGGCGCGGCAGGTCTCGCAGACGGCACGGGCCAGCTTGCCGACGGCGCGGACGAGCTCGCCGACGGCACCGGTGACCTCGCGAGCGGCCTCGCTCAGCTCCGCTCGGGCGCGTCAGCGCTCTCCGACGGCGTCGCGGGTCTCGCGGACGGGACTGGCGGTCTCGCGAGCGGGGTGAGCGAGCTCACGAGCGGCACGCAGGACCTCGCGAACGGCGCGGGCACCCTCGCCGACGGCGCGGGCCAGCTCGCCGACGGCGCCACGGAGCTCGCCGACGGGATCGGCGAGGCCACGGGCGGCGTCGGCCAGCTCGCCGACGGGGCGGACGAGCTCGCGGACGGCCTCGGCCAGGCCGTCGAGCAGATCCCCACGTACGACGACGACACCCGGGCGGCCGTGGCCCAGACGGTGGCCTCCCCGATCGCCACGGAAGCGGCCGACCGCGTCTCGGGCACCCCTGCCACCCTCGCGGTGCTCGCGCTCTGGCTCGGGGCGCTCGCGACGTTCGTGGTGCTGCCCGCCGTCCCGTCACGCACCCTCGGCTCGACCCGCAGCTCGGCCTCGCTCGCGTGGCGCGGCCTGCAGGTACCCGCGGCGCTCGCCGTGGCGCAGGGCGCCGTCGCCGGTCTCGTGCTCGGACGGGTCGCGGGAGTCGGGTTCGGGACGCAAGCGGGTCTCGTGCTCGCCGCCGTCGTCGTCGCCCTCGCCTTCGCCGCCGCGAACCAGGCCGCCGTCGCGCTCTTCGGCAACCTCGGCCGCGCGCTCGCGCTCGGCGTGGGCGTGCTCGTCGTCGCGACCGCCGTGGTCGCGACCGTGCCCGGTGGCCTCCTCGCGCTCGAGTCCTTCACCCCCGTGGGCCCGGCGCGCCTCGCGCTCGCGGGTGTCCTCGGGGCGAGCGGCCAGATCGGCTGGCCCGTCGTCGCGCTCCTCGCGTGGGCCGGGCTGTCCTTCGCCGCGACCGCGCTCGGGGTCGCTCGCTCACGGCGTGCCCTCGCGCGCGCCGTCGTCGTCCCCGCCTGACCACCGGCGCGCGCTCACGGGAGCGCGTCGGGGAGCTCCTCGCCCGCGAGCGCGTCCGTCGTGGCGAGGAGCACGAAGGCTTCTCCGTCGAGGGCGTACGTCGCGATCCGGCTGGGCCCCTCGGTGTCGCAGCGGTAGACGAACTGGAACTCGGGGTAGCCCACCTCGTCGGGGGCGGGTGTGAGCGAGACGATCACGAGCTCGGCGAGCACGCGTCCGGAGGGTCTCGCCGTCCAGTCGACGTCGGGGTTGTCCGGGAACGCCGCGAGCGCCTCGCCCGGGGCGCGCAAGAGCGACGCGTCACCGCAGTCCATCGCACCGGTCCCCGTGCTCGTGGAACCGGTCGCGGTGGGGTCCGTGGTCGGCTCCGCGGCGCGCGGCACGGAGCACGCCGGGACCACGGCAAGCATCGACGCCGCGGCGAGCAGCGTCCAGCCGCGCAGCACCGAGCCACGCGGCACCCGAGGGGTCATGACCTGATCGTAGGGTCGGCGGACCCCCGCCGTCCGGCGATGCGGGGGCGAACTTCTCGGGCACCACGCCACCGCCCTCGCCCCCGATGAGACGGACCCGGCCTTGTGAGACGGCCCCGCATCGAGTTGAGTGGACCGGAGACCACCGCCGATCCCAGGAGCACCCATGGCCCACCTCGACCGTTCGGCCGACGAGCACCTCGCCGCCGCCCAGGCTTCCCCGAACGGGCGCAGCGCGGAACTGCTCGTGCACGACGGTGTGCTGCGCCATTCGATCCTCGCCCTGACCGCGGGGACCGAGCTCGCCGAGCACAACTCCCCGCACGCGGCGAGCCTCCAGGTGCTGCGCGGCGCGGTCACCGTCACGGGCTTCGAGACGACGGCGCCGTTGCGTGCGGGTGAGCTCACCGTGCTGACCCACCACCGGCACTCCGTCGCGGCGCTCGAGGACTCGGTGTTCCTCCTGACCACCGTGACGGGGGTTCCCCAGGACGGCCCGCCAGAGCGCGCGCGCTGACCAGCGGTTCTGTCGCTCTTCGCGAGCCTGTGTCAGCATGGTTCGCGATGCGAGAACTTCCCCGCCCGCAGGATGTGACCGAGGACAGCCCCGCTGCCGCCGCGCACGGGGCGACGATGCAACGCTGCCTGCGCCTCGCCCGGACGATGGGCGCGACGCTCGCCGCCGTGCTCGCCGTGACGCTCGCCACCGTGGCGCCCGCAGCCCCGGCCGGTGCCGCCGACGGCTCCGACTTCGACCCGGGCAACATCATCACGGACGAGGTGTTCTTCGACCGCACCGCCCTGAGCGCGTCGCAGGTCCAGGCGTTCCTCAAGCTCAAGGTGCCGCGCTGCGCCGCCAAGGACGGGGCCCCCGACTGCTTGCGCAGCTACCGCATGACCACGCCCACGCGGGCGAAGGACGCGTACTGCCGCAAGTACACCGGCAAGAAGAACGAGAAGGCCGCGACCATCATCGCGAAGGTCGCCCGGGCGTGCGACGTCTCCGCCAAGGTGCTCCTCGTGCTGCTCCAGAAGGAGCAGTCGCTCGTGACGGCGACGGCTCCGACGGAGTACCAGTACGAGCGCGCCACGGGCTTCGCGTGCCCCGACTCCGCGCCGTGCGACGAGCAGTACTTCGGCTTCTTCAACCAGGTCTACCACGCGGCCCGGCAGTACCAGCGATACGCGGACTCCTCCGTGTACTCGTGGCGCGACATCGGCAAGAACTCCTTGCCGTACCACCCGAAGTCGTCCTGCGGGAAGGTCGACGTCAACATCAAGAACCAGGCCACGCTCGGGCTGTACTTCTACACCCCGTACGTCCCGAACGCCGCGGCCCTCGCGAACATGTACGGCACGGGCGACAAGTGCTCGTCCTACGGCAACCGCAACTTCTGGCGGGGCTTCACCGACTGGTTCGGCTCGACCCGGATCGCCGTGCGCGGCGGCATCCAGAAGGCGTGGCTCGCCGCGGGCGGCCTCGACGGCGTCGTGGGCGAGCAGCGGGCCCGTGAGGTGTGCCGCAAGGACGGCAAGTACTGCACGCAGCGCTTCTGGCGCGGGACCGTCGCGGAGTCCACCAAGGGCTCGTTCGTGATGACCGGTGGTCTCGAGAAGGCGTGGCGCAAGGCCGGGGCCCAGAAGAGCGCGCTCGCGTGGCCCTACACGAAGGCGTCCTACCGCAAGTCCGACAAGTCCACGATGCAGCGCTTCACCGGCGGGTACCTCGTGGACTCGGCGAAGTACGGCACGCGTCAGGTGCTCGGAGCCGCCGCGAAGGTGTGGCGTGCGAGCAAGCACCGCAACGGTGACCTCGGCCTGCCCAGGGCCAACGCGCGCTGCTACGGCGCGAAGAAGGACCGCTGCGTCCAGAAGTTCGTGGGCGGGTACGTGAGCACCCACCCGTCCAAGGGCAACCACGCCGTCACGGGCAAGGTCGCGACGTACTGGAAGAAGAAGAAGCTCCAGAAGGGTTCCCTCGGGTACCCGACGTCGAAGGCCCGCTGCCCGAAGCACAAGGGCGTCACGACGTGCCGCCAGTCCTTCGGGACCACGCGCGTGGTGACGAGCACGAAGTACGGCACGAAGACGGTGCGCGGGTCGATCGCCAAGGTGTGGGACTCCAAGCGCAAGTCCGTGGGCAACCCGGTGAAGAACCGCAAGTGCTCGAAGTCGGGCAAGGGCAAGAAGAAGAACACCGTGTGCACGCAGGAGTTCACGCGCGGCTGGATCTCCTCGAGCTCCAAGCGCGGCACGTACTACGTCTCCGGCTCGTTCGCGAAGCTCTACTCGAAGAACCGCTCGAAGCTCGGCACCCCGGTCTCGAACCGCAAGTGCACGAAGAAGTCCGGCACCAAGACGTGCACCCAGAAGTTCACGAAGGGCAAGATCGTCAAGAAGGGCTCGAAGAAGCCCCGGGTCCGCACGTAGCCGCTGGCAGAATCGCCCCATGGATGCCGACGTCGTCGTCGTAGGAGCCGGCCTGGCCGGGCTCGTCGCCACCGCCGAGCTGGTGCACGCGGGCAAGCGCGTGGTGCTCGTGGACCAGGAGGGCTCGCAGAGCCTCGGGGGTCAGGCCTTCTGGTCCTTCGGGGGGCTGTTCCTCGTGGACTCCCCCGAGCAGCGCCGCATGGGGATCAAGGACTCCGCGGACCTCGCGTGGCAGGACTGGCTCGGCAGCGCCCAGTTCGACCGCGCCACGGACGTGTGGCCGCGCCGCTGGGCCAAGGCGTACGTCGAGTTCGCGGCTGGCGAGAAGCGCGCGTGGCTCCGCGAGCGCGGCCTGAGCTTCTTCCCCGTGGTGGGCTGGGCCGAGCGCGGCGGCGGGTTCGCCGGCGGGCACGGCAACTCGGTCCCCCGCTTCCACATCACGTGGGGCACGGGGCCGAGCGTGGTCGAGGCGTTCGCGAGCACGGTGCACGACGGCGTGACGCGGGGACTCGTCCGGCTCGCGCCCCGGCATCGCGTGGACGAGCTGATCGTGGAGGGGGGCGCCGTCGTCGGCGTCCGCGGAACCCTCCTCGCCCCGGACGACGCCCCGCGCGGCGCCCCCACCTCCCGAGACGCGGCGGGCGACTTCGAGCTGCGCGCCCAGGCCGTCGTGGTGACCACCGGCGGGATCGGCGGCAACCACGAGCTCGTGCGCGCGATGTGGCCCGAGCGCCTCGGGACTCCGCCCGCGCACATGCTCTCGGGCGTGCCGGACTACGTGGACGGGCGCGGCCTCGAGATCGCGCGCACGGCGGGCGCCGACGTGGTCAACTCCGACCGCATGTGGCACTACACGGAGGGGATCGAGAACTTCGACCCGATCTGGCCCGCGCACGGCATCCGCATCCTGCCCGGCCCTTCCTCGCTGTGGCTCGACGCGACGGGCCGTCGCCTCCCCGTCCCCGGCCTGCCCGGCTTCGACACCCTCGGCACCCTCAAGCTGTTGCGGGCGACCGGTCACGACTACTCGTGGTTCGTGCTCACGCAGAAGATCATCGAGAAGGAGTTCGCCCTCTCCGGCTCCGAGCAGAACCCCGACCTCACGGGTCGCTCCGTGCGCGAGCTGTTGCGCCAGCGGCTCGGCAAGGGGGCCACCGAGCCCGTCGAGGCGTTCAAGGCGCGCGGGGCGGACTTCGCGGTCGCGGACACGATCGAGGAGCTGGTCGTACAGATGAACGCGATCACGGGCGAGGACCTGCTCGACGTCGCGCTCGTGCGCGCCCAGGTCAAGGCCCGGGACCGCGAGCTCGCGAACCCGTTCACGAAGGACCTGCAGATCGCCGCGATGCGTCAGGCGCGTACGTACCGCGGCGACAAGCTCATCCGCGTCGCGAGCCCCCACCGCTTGCTCGACCCGAAGGCCGGCCCGCTCATCGCCGTGCGGCTGCACGTGCTCACGCGCAAGACCCTGGGCGGCCTGCACACCGACCTCGAGGGGCGTGTGCTGCGCGCGGACGGCGAGGTCCTGCCCGGGCTGTACGCGGCCGGGGAGGTCTCGGGCTTCGGGGGCGGCGGCGTGCACGGGTACAACGCCCTCGAGGGCACGTTCCTGGGCGGGTGCATCTTCTCGGGGCGCGCCGTCGGACGCTCCCTCGCGACCTCGCTCTAGCGCGTCCCTCGGCCCGCCCCGGCCGTACCGAGCAGCGGCTTGGGGCGCAGCGCGCGGTCGATCGCCACCACCACGAGGCCGAGCACGTAGAACCCCACGCCGTACATGGCGATGTTCATCAGGAACCCGCCCCAGCCGAGCTCGCCGAGGTCCACGAAGCCGTACGGGTAGTGCGGCGTCGCAAGGATCTCCGCGCGGATCGTGGTGAACGTCGCGTAGGCCACGAGGTAGGTGAGCCACAGTGCTGCGTGCCGCCACCGCAGGCGCCGGTGGGCGTCGAAGAGCACGAAGTCGAGCAGCGCGAGGACGGGGTTGAGCTCGTGCTCGATCGTGCCAGACGTCATCCCGAGGGCGAGCACCGGCGCGTCCGGGTCCTCCGGGGCGAGCACGAACCAGCTCACGAGGGCCGTGATGGCGAGGAACAGCACGACGGCGCCCTTGAACCACGCGGGCGGCTGCTTGAGCGTACTGACCTGGGCGATCGCGCCCCACACCATGACCACGGCGAGCATGAGCCCGCTCTGGTTCGTGAAGAACACGAGCCCGTGGAGGTCTCCCTCGAGCCAGATCTCCTTCGTGGCGAGGAGCGCGAGCGTCGCGACCCCCAGCCGGAACAGGGCGATGACGTAGTCCACGCGAAATCCTCCCGGGCAGGCGGCTTCACCGGGGGCTGATCAGCTCCGGTGCTGGCTTCCAGGCAGGGTAGCGGCGCGACGTGCAGAAAGACGTCGGACCCGCCGTCACGCGCGGTGACGACGGGTCCGACGACGAACGGTGGCGCGCTCAGCCCCGATGACGTGCTCAGCCTGCGAGGGCGGGCACCTCGCCGCCGATGGCCTTCTCGAGCACCTGCTCGGCCTCTTCGTCGGAGATGCCGAGCGACAGCCCGACCTCGACGATGATGGGCTGCATGGCGCCGCGGAGCATGTCCTTCTCGCCCGCGGACAGGCCCTTGGACTCGCTGCGACGCGTCAGGTCACGCACCACACCGGCGGTGGAGAGGAGGTCACCGAGGCGCAGTCGCTCCTGGTTGTCCTTCATGCGCCGCGACCACTGCTCTTCCTCGTGCTCCGTGGGCTTGGCGAGCACCTCCCACAGCTCACCGAGCTCCTCGGCCGTGCGGGGTTCGCGGATGCCGATCTCCTCGGCGATCTTCACGGGGACGGAGACCTTGAGGTCGGAACGCTGGACCTCGAGCTCGATGTAGGTGTGCTGCTCGTCGCGCATCGTTCGGTGGAAGACCTGCGTGATGGTCGAAGGTCCGTGCTGGGGGTGGACGACGGTCTTGCCGACTTCGAACTGCATCTGTTACCTCTGCACCTCTGCGCTAGCGCGGCTCCGCGCTCAGCCCGCTGGTGACGGGCCGCACCGCTGGTCCCGTCGTGGGGCGAGGCCAGCAGAACGCACAAGGAACGGCGGGCGCACAGGGGTGCACGCGTGATCGCTTGCGAGCCGGAGAAGTACCTATTTTCTCACACTTCGGCGCGGGAATCGAGCCCTGACGTGGGGATCTGGACTGGCGTGACGGCCCCCGGGCCGGCGACGGCTGCCGCGATCGCCGTCGTCGCCGGGATCGCGAGGACGAGGCCGATGGAACCGACGAGTGTACGCACGATCTCCTCCGCGAGCTCACCGGCGGTCACCGAATGGAGCAGCGGCCGGTCACTCATCGAGACGAGGAGGACGAGCGGGAGAGCGGCTCCGACATAGGCGAACGCCACGGTGTAGACGGTCGAGGCGATGTGGTCACACGCCCGATGCGCATCCCCCGGGCGAACACCTCCCGTCGCGATGCGTCTGGCGCGAGGGCGCGCAGCTCCCACACCGCCGAAGCCTGAGTGATCGTCACGTCGTTGAGTACGCCGAGCCCTGCGAGCACGAAGCCGCACAGGAGCACGCCGCTCAACGACATGCCGGGTGCCAGGGCACGCAGATCGAGGGCGAACTCCCCGGACATCCCGGTCAAGCGCGCCGCCCCTGTCGCCCACGCCGCGACCCCGGCCGTCAGGAGGACTCCGGCGAGCGTGCCGACGAGAGCCGTCGACGTGCGCGCCGAGAAGCCGTGCGCGACGTACAGCGCGACAAACATGATGGCTGATGCGCTCACGAGCGCCGTGGCGAGTGCGGGCCGCCCCGCGAGGAGCGCGGGGAGCGTGAACGCAGCGAGGCTCGCGAGCGCGAGACCGAGCCCGACGAGCGCCGCAAGCCCACGCCACCTCGCGACGAGGACCACCAGGAGGGCCATCACGAACGCGAGCGCGACCATCGGGGGCGCACGGACGAAGTCCATGAACAGGCGCGTCGGCCCGTTGGGCCCCAGTTCGTCACCGAGTGCGACGACCCGGAGCCGGTCACCCTCGCGGACGTGGTCGACGTGCTCGGGCGGCACGTAGACGAGCAGCGTCTCGTCCTGGCTGTCGCGCGCCTGGACCTGGGTCCCGATGTCTGTGACCACCCCCGTCGCGGTGACGACGACGTCGACCACCGAGACTCCCGGGGCGGTCGAACTGAGCTCGGGGATCCGCTCCCCTCCAGGCCACAGGGCCCAGGCCCCCCACAACGTCGCGAGCAGCGCGGGGACGAGCACGCTCGCGAGCACGGCACGGGCGCGCCGGGTCGTCACGACGTGCCCCACGCCGTGCTGCGGGACCTGCGGGGCGGTGGCGTGCGGCGCCGGCATGGGTCGAGCATCTCCTACGGAACGCCGTCGTGCAGAGTTATTGATAACGCTTCTCATTCGCTGCTAGCGTGCCGGACGGAGCCCCGCTCCACCCGTTCCCACCGACCGAGGAGTCTCATGTCCCATCCCCCGTCCACCGTCGCCACGTGATCGGCACGGCCGCCGTTGCGCTGGTTCTGCTCGCTGGCTGCGCATCGCCCTCCGCACAGGCGCCGTCGTCGAAGGCCTCCGCGGACACCCCCACCGGCACGCACGCCGGTGCCCACGCACACACACCCTCAGACATCACCGAGGCACCCGCGGTCCGCCCTCGCCTCGTGCTCAGCCACGACGGCGGCATCGCGGTGCTCGACGCCGGAAGCCTGGAGACCGTCGGCGCCGTCGCGACGACGGACCGGTTCGTCCGGCTCAACGCAGCAGGCGACGGTCGTCACGCCCTGGTCTCGACCACCGGCGGCTTCCAGGTCCTCGACGCAGGGACGTGGGGCGAGGCGCACGGCAACCACACGCACTACTTCAACGCCACCCCCTGCTGAGCGACGTCACCTTCCCTGCGGAGAGGCCGGGACACGTCGTCGTGCACGCCGGACGAACGGTCCTGTTCGACGACGGCACCGGCACCGTGCTGTCCCTCGATTCGAGCTCCGTCAGCGCCGGGCCCGACGCGGGCCACGTCCGCGGCCTCACCGCCTCCACGCCCCACCACGGGGTCGGCGTCGAGCTCAGCGACGGCATCCTGCTCGTCTCGGAGGGCGATACCGAGCAACGCAGCGGGGTACGTGCCCTCGACGCGGACGGGCACGAGCTCGCCAGCTCGACGCAGTGCCCCGGTGTGCACGGCGAGGCGGTCGCCGCGAACGAGTCTGTCGTCTTCGGCTGCGAGGACGGGGCGCTCGTCTGGGCCGACGGCGGCTTCACCAAGATCGCCTCCCCCGACGCGGACGGTCGGCTCGGCACGCTCGTAGGCTCGGACGCGTCCGACGTGATCCTCGCCGACTACACGGCCACGGAGCGGACGCTGGCCGAAGGTACGTCGCTCGTCGCGCTGATCGACACGCGTGCAGCTACGATGCGGCTCGTCGAGCTTCCCACCACGTACACGTTTCGCTCGCTCGCCCGCGACGCCGACGGTTCTGGGGTCGTCCTCGGCACCGACGGCGCGCTCCACGTGATCGAGCCCGCCACGGGACGGCTCACCGGGGCGGTCCCCGTCGTCGACCCCTGGCACGCACCCGAGGCGTGGCAGGACCCGCGGCCCACCGCGCTCACCTTCGACGGGTCCGTGTACGTCACCGACCCCGCACGCCGCTCGGTGCACGCCGTGGACGTCCAGACCGCGCGGGTCTGGCGCAGCGGCACGCTCGAGCAGGTGCCGAACGAGATCGTCGGCGTGACCGGCGAGGCTGCGGAGGTATCGCCCACGCACGAGGACGGGCACGGCGACCACGGCGACCACGACGAGCACGACGCGCACGACGCGCACGACGCGCACGACCACGGCGACCACTGATCCCCGTCGCTCCCGGGGCGCGGCGCCACGAAGTAGGGACCTTAGTCCCTGGCGTCGCACCCGAGGTGCGGTTCGTGGCCGATCTGCCGCGTCCTCGTCCTCGTGGGCCGCCGTCCCGCGGGCGTGGAGCGCCTGGCCGCGCGACACTGGACACACCTCGCACCGTGGCGATGGGCGTCACGGGCTGGGATCGGAGGCGTTCATGAAGGCACTGCAGTATCGCGAGATCGGTGGACAACCGGAGCTCGTCGAGATCGAGACCCCCGAGCCGGGCCCCGGCCAGGTGCGGCTCAAGGTGACGGCGGCCGGGGCCTGCCACTCGGACTCGTTCATCATGAGCCTGTCCGCCGAGGACTACACGTTCGGGCTCCCCCTCACGCTCGGCCACGAGGGCGCGGGGATCGTCGACAAGCTCGGTGAGGGCGTCAGCGGCGTCGACGTGGGCGACTCGGTCGCGGTGTACGGGCCCCAGGGCTGCGGGCGCTGCTACGAGTGCTCGCAGGGCAAGGAGAACTACTGCCGCCGAGCCGCGGAGCTGGGCATCGCTCCTCCTGGCCTCGGCGCCCCCGGCGCGATGGCCGAGTACATGATCGTGAACAACGCGCGGTTCCTGCTCCCGCTCGGTGACCTGGACCCGGTCGCGAACGTGGCGCTCACGGACGCGGGACTCACGCCTTACCACGCGATCAAGGCGTCGTTGCCCAAGCTCGTCCCGGGCTCGACGGCCGTCGTGATCGGTGCGGGAGGGCTCGGTCACGTGGGGATCCAGATCCTCCGTGCGATCTCGCCCGCCACGGTCATCGCCCTCGACCTCGGCGCGGACAAGCTGGCCCTCGCGCGCGAGGTGGGCGCCCATCACGCCCTGCCCTCGGACGCGAGCGCCGCGGACGCGATCCGTGACCTCACGGGCGGGCACGGCGTCGAGGCCGTGTTCGACTTCGTGACGATCCAGCCCACGATCGAACTGGGCCGCGCCGTGACGCAGATCGGTGGCGACCAGGTGCTCATCGGCGCGGGTGCCGGCACGCTGCCCGTGGGCATGCTCGCGGCACCGTACGAGTCCTCGGTGCGGGCCCCGTACTGGGGTTCACGCAGCGAGCTCTTCGAGGTGTTCGAGCTCGCGCGCACGGGCCTCGTCCACGTCGAGACGGAGGTGTTCTCGCTCGATGATGCCGTCAGCGCGTACCAGAAGCTGCACGACGGGACGCTGCGCGGACGCGCCGTCGTCGTCCCCTGATCCTCTCGAACGTCGAGTCCTCTCCAGCGTCGAAAGGCCCGCCACGGGGTACAGACACGACCGCGGCGGGCCCGTCGCGCTCCGGTACGAGGCGCGCTACGAGGGCCGCACGCCGCCGAGGTAGCGGCCGGGGCGGTGGTTCATGATGAGCACGAGGTTGAGGAGCGCCGCCCCGGCGGCCGAGGCGAGGACGATGGCGGGCGACGCCACCGTGAGCGCCGCGACGATGACGGCGGTGTCGAGCGCGAGCTGCACGTAGCCCGCCCGCCAGCCGAGCACGTCCTGGGCGAGCAGCGCGAGCGTGTTGAGCCCGCCCATCGAGGCGTTGTGCCGGAAGAGGATGAGCATCGAGATGCCCACGAGCAGGTTGCCCGTGAGGGCCGCGTAGACGCTGTCGATGCGCGGCATCTCGACCACGAGCGGGTGGAGCTCGGTCCACGCGCTCACGAGCAGGATCGCCACGAGGGTCCGCACCCCGAAGCCGATCCCCCGCTTCCAGACGCCGAGCGCGAGGAACGGGATGTTCACGAGCACGAAGAGCACGGCGAAGGACCAGCCCGACGCGTAGCTCACGAGGAGCGAGAGGCCCGCCGTACCACCGGTGACCGCCCCGCCGGAGTGGAGCAGGAACACCCCGATCGACGCGACGAACGTCCCTGTCAGCGTCGCGACGGCGTCCTCAACCCAGGAATGGCGCGGCGGGGCGGGGAGCTCTGGGCTCCCCGCCCCGCCGGGCTGGGCTTCGTGCGGTCCGCGCGCGTCACGCCGCGCCTTGTCCGACGACGGTGTGCTGCGTGACCTGACCACGACGTCGATGTTACTGACCGGTCACCCGCGGCCTGCCCCGGACGGGTAGGTCACTTCTGGAGCGCGAACCCGCCGCCCCAGCCGATGGTCTCGCCCGCGGCGAGCGTCATCTGCAGGAACGCGACAGCCTCGAGCTCGCGGGCCCGCTTGAGCGCGCCGGCCGAGGTCGCCGCGAGGCCGCCGGCCGTCACGAGGTCGATGACCGCCGCGCGT
Source organism: Actinomycetales bacterium (assembly GCA_012514835.1). GTDB lineage: Bacteria > Actinomycetota > Actinomycetes > Actinomycetales > Cellulomonadaceae > JAAYZM01. The sequence goes on along the minus strand of JAAYZM010000135.1, from coordinate 105 downwards.
GCGCCGTCGTCGTCCCCCGCCACGAGGACCGTGGTGGGCGCGCCGCCCACCTGGCCCGAGACGAGCGTGCCCGCGAAGTTCGTGTTGAAGGCCTTGACGACCTTG
>JAAYZM010000134.1 GCA_012514835.1 Actinomycetales bacterium | reverse complement strand
GAGCTCACGTTCCTGGACGTCTCCGCCTCGTCGGGTGACCGCGAGACCATGATCGACGTGGTACGCCGCACGGCCGAGCAGGTGTTCGTGCCGCTCACCGTGGGCGGTGGCGTGCGCTCGGCCGAGGACGTCGACCGCTTGCTGCGCGCCGGGGCGGACAAGGTCGGCGTGAACACCGCGGCGATCGCCCGGCCCGAGCTGCTCGCGGAGATCGCGGGCCGCTTCGGCAGCCAGGTGCTCGTGCTCTCCGTCGACGCCCGGCGGGTGACCGACGGTGCGAGCACCGACTCCGGCTTCGAGGTGACGACGCACGGTGGGCGCCGCGGCACGGGCATCGACGCGATCGGCTGGGCCGTGCGGGCCGCGGAGCTGGGCGTGGGCGAGATCCTGCTCAACTCGATGGACGCGGACGGCACCACGTCGGGCTTCGACCTCGAGATGCTCACGGCGGTGCGCGCCGAGGTGCGTGTCCCCCTCATCGCGAGCGGGGGAGCGGGCACGCCCGAGCACTTCGTCGAGGCGGCGAGGGCGGGGGCCGACGCCGTGCTCGCCGCGAGCGTCTTCCACTTCGGGACCCTCAAGGTCTCGGACGTCAAGGACGCCCTGCGCGCGGCGGGAGTGACGGTCCGCTAGCCGTCCGACTCTCTGACGGGGTGCGTCGCGGCGAGTGCCGCGACGTCGGCAGGGTCACCCGTGATCTCGACGTCGGCGGCCGCTCCCCGGCCCGAGGCGTGCAGGAAGAGGTCGACGACGGAACCCCGGATCACCACCGTGCCCGCCCCGTCCCGCGGGGCCTTGACCTTGGCTCGCCGCCCGCCGGGTACCACGAGGACGATCCCGACGTCGCTGCGCCGGTAGTAGAGCCGCGCCGCGAGGCGGAGCTGGTCGAAGAGCGCGTCGAGGTGCTCGGGCTCGCGGTCGAGCGGGGCGGCGGGCCCGTCGCCACGACGCACGTCCTCGGTGTGGATGACGAGCTCGGCGAGGTTCGCCTTGTCGCCGCCCCACGCGACGGGGCTCACGCCGCGCGGCCCCGCGGCGAGACGGGCGAGGAGCTCCGCCCAGCCCTCGGCGTCGGCGGAGCGCTCGGCGAGGTCCTCGAGCTCACGCTCGGCGCGTCCGCGCAGGAACGACAGCCCCATGCTGGCCGACTCAAGAGGCGATCCCTCGCGCAGCACGACGTGCGCGGCGAGGTGCCGGGTGCGCCATCCCTCGCACAGAGTGGGGGCGTCGGGACCCGCCGCTTCGAGGGCGTCGACGAGGTGGTCACGGTCGATGTGGTGGAAGGCCATGCGTGCCATGTTTCCATGCGACCGGAGCTCTGGTCGCGTGCGAGGATGAGCCCATCCCCTCGCCGATGGAAGGACCGCTGTGCCCGAACGACCCCGCCCTGGACGCCGTCCAGGGACGATGGCACTGACCGGTTCGAAGGTCCGTCGCAGCCTCGTCCTCATCGGTCGCGGCATGCGCGACGAGCCCGTCGTCTACTTCTGGGCCGTGCTGTCCTCGGGCTTCTTCGGGGCGCTCACCGTGTTCGTGGCACGCGCCGTGGGCTGGGTGACCGACACGGTCGTGCTCCCGGCGCTCTCGGGGGACGTGGCGGCCCAGGGGCGCTGGTGGGTCGCTGGGCTGCTGCTGCTCGGCATCGCGGTGACCCTCGCGCTGTCCGTCGCCGGGCGCCGCATCGTGGCCGGGCTCGGGTACGCGAACCTCCAGGCGCACCACCGCACACGGGTCACCCGCCAGTACCTGCGCCTGCCGATGGCGTGGCACCGTCAGCACCCCGCGGGCCAGCTGCTCTCGAACGCGAACTCCGACGTCGAGGCCGCGACGGGCGTGTTCAACCCGTTGCCGTTCGCCCTCGGCGTCGTGGTCATGCTGTTCGTCGCGTTCGGCACCCTGATCAGCGTCGATCCCTGGATCACGCTCGCCGCGTTCACGATCATCCCGATCGTCATCGCCGTCAACGCGATCTTCCAGCGCCGCATGTCGCCCGCGATCACGCACGCCCAGCAGCTGCGCGCGGAGGTCTCGGACGTCGCGCACGAGAGCTTCGAGGCCGCGCTCGTCGTGAAGTCGCTCGGGACGGCGGACCGCGAGGAGGAGCGCTTCGCCGCGAAGGCGGACGAGCTGCGTCGGGCCAACGTCCGCGTTGGCGTTGTCCGCGCGTACTTCGACCCCGTGATCGACGCGCTGCCGAACCTCGGCTCGCTCCTCGTGGTGGTGGTCGGGATGATCCGGCTCGCCGCGGGGGAGGTCGAGCCTGGCGAGGTCGTCGCCGCGGCGTACCTCCTGACGCTCCTCGCGGTGCCCGTGCGGGCCTTCGGGTGGGTGCTCGGTGAGCTGCCCCGCGCGCTCGTGGGCTACGAGCGCATCTCGCGCGTGGTCGACGCGGGCGGCTCGCTCGTGGAGGGCACCGCGACGCTCCCCGCAGCAGCGGGCCCTGCGCGCGTCGAGCTGCGCGGCGTCACGGTCGAGGTGCCGACGCCGCGCGGGCCGCTCGCCCTGCTGCACGACATCGACCTCGTGCTCGAGCCGGGCCGCACGGTCGCCCTCGTCGGTGCCACGGGCTCGGGCAAGACGACGCTCGCCTCGACCGTGTGCCGCTTGCTCGACCCGGCGCGCGGAGAGGTGCTCCTCGACGGCGTCGACGTGCGCGAGCTCTCGCCTGACGCCCGCACGGGGGCGATGACGCTCGTGTCCCAGTCGACCTTCGTCTTCGAGGACACCGTGCGCGAGAACGTCACGCTCGCCGACCCGGGCGATCCCGCCGCACCGAGCGACGACGACGTGTGGGAGGCGCTCGAGGCCGCCCACGTGGCCGACGTCGTCCGCGGTCTCGAGGGCGGCCTCGACGCGCCGCTCGGCGAGCGCGGGGCGAACCTCTCGGGTGGCCAGCGCCAGCGCATCGCGATCGCCCGTGCCCTCGTGCGCAGGCCTCGCGTGCTCGTCATGGACGACGCGACGAGCGCCGTGGACCCGCGCGTCGAGCGGCGCATCCTCGCGTCGCTTGGCGAGGACGACGGTTCGCGGCCCACGGTCCTGCTCGTCGCCTACCGCATGAGCTCGGTGCTCCTCGCGGACGAGGTGGTGCACCTCGAGGCGGGGCGCATCGTGGACCGCGGCACGCACGCCGAGCTGCTCGCACGGGACCCGGGCTACGCCGAGCTCGCGACGGCCTACGAGCGCGACACGGAGCGGCGGGCCCGTGAGGCCGCCGAGCAAGCGGGCGACGTCGAGCCGGAGGTGACCCGATGAGCGCGTCGATCCGCGACGACGGCGGACTCGGAGTCTTCGCGACGCTGCGCCGGGGTGTCGCCCTGTCTCCCCAGCTCGTCCAGGGCGCGTGGCTCACGCTCACCCTCGCGACGGTCGCGGCGCTCGGCAAGGTCGTGGTCCCGCTCGTGGTGCAGCAAGCGATCGACACCGGGGTCTCCGGTACCGGGGACCCCGACGTGAACCGGGTCGCGGTGCTCGCCGCGATCGGCACCGGTGTCCTCGTGCTGTCCGGGCTGTGCTCGGCGCTCGTGAACGTGCGCCTGTTCCGCTCCTCGGAGGGCGGCCTGGCCCACCTGCGCGTCAAGGCGTTCCGGCACGTGCACGACCTCGCCGTGCTGACCCAGAACACCGAGCGGCGCGGTGCGCTCGTCTCGCGCGTCACGTCGGACGTCGACACGATCTCGCTGTTCGTGCAGTGGGGCGGCATCATGCTGCTCGTCTCGGTGCTCCAGATCGCCGTGTCGACCGTGGTCATGGCGACCCTGTCGTGGCAGCTCACCATCGTCGTGTGGCTGTGCTTCGTGCCCGTCGCGCTGCTCTCGCGCCCCGCGCAGAAGCGTGTCTCCGAGCGCTACACCGTGGTCCGCGAGAAGGTCGGCGCGATGCTGGGCGCGATCTCGGAGTCCGTCGTGGGCGCCGAGACGATCCGGGCGTACGGCGTCGCACCGCGCACGCAGCGCCGCATCGACGCCGCGATCGACGCGACGCGGCGCGCGATGGTCCGCGCCCAGGTCTGGGTCGCCGTCGCGTTCTCGAGCGGCGTGCTCGTCGCGAACGGTGTCCTCGCGGCCGTCGTCGCCGTGGGCGTCGTGCTCGGCACGTGGGGCGAGATCACGGCGGGCCAGCTCGTCGCGATGATCTTCCTCGCGCAGATGTTCGCCGGTCCCGTGCAGATGGCCACCGAGATCCTCAACGAGCTGCAGAACGCCGTGGCGGGCTGGCGGCGCGTGATCGACGTCATCGACACGCCCGTCGAGGTCGTGGACCCCGCCCCGGACGGTGTGGACTCCCCGCGCGGCGCGGCCCACGTGGCGCTGCGCGACGTGTCCTTCGCCTACCCGGGCGGCCCGCTCGTGCTGCGGGACGTGAACCTCGAGCTGCCCGCCGGCAAGCGCGTCGCGGTGGTGGGCGCGACGGGCTCGGGCAAGACGACCATGGCCAAGCTCGTGTGCCGTCTCGTGGACCCCGCGCAGGGTGCGGTGCTCCTCGACGGCGTGGACCTGCGCGAGATCAACGGAGAGTCGCTGCGCCGCCGCGTCGTGCTCGTCCCGCAGGAAGGGTTCTTGTTCGAGGGCTCGATCGCGGACAACGTGGCCTACGGGCTGCGATACGCACCGGGCGAGGAGCCGAGCGCGGACGAGGCGCGCGAGGCCGTCGTCGCCGTGTGCGCCGAGCTGGGCCTCACGGACTGGTACGCGGGCCTCCCGCGGGGGCTCGACACGCCCGTGGGGCAGCGCGGCGAGTCGCTCTCGGCGGGGGAGCGCCAGCTCGTCGCGATCGCACGCGCCCACCTCGCGGGCGCGGACCTGCTCGTGCTCGACGAGGCGACGTCCGCCGTGGACCCCGCGACGGAGGTGCGCATCGCACAAGCGCTCGAGCAGCTCACCCACGGTCGCTCGACCCTCACGATCGCCCACCGGCTCTCGACGGCCGAGGCGGCGGACCTCGTGGTGGTGGTCGACGCGGGCGAGGTCGTGCAGGTGGGTCCGCACCGCGAGCTCGTCGCGGCCGAGGGCATCTACGCCCGGCTGTACGAGGCGTGGGTCGCTCAGACGCGCTGAAGCACGACGTGGCAGGATGCGCCCCGTGCCTGACTCGAACCTCGACCCCGCGATCGCCGCACGGCTCAAGCGCGACGACGCCGGTCTCGTCGCCGCCGTCGTCCAGCAGCACAACACCGGCGAGGTGCTCATGCTCGGCTGGATGGACGACGAAGCCCTGCACCGCACCCTCACCACGGGCCGCGCGTGGTACTGGTCGCGCTCGCGCGAGGAGTACTGGCGCAAGGGCGACACGTCGGGGCACGTCCAGCATGTCCGCTCGGTCGAGCTCGACTGCGACGGGGACGCGCTCCTCGTGAAGGTGGACCAGGTCGGCCCCGCGTGCCACACGGGGACGCGCACGTGCTTCGAGACGGGTGGGGACCTCGGCGCGAGCGTGGGGGAGGCGCCGTGAGCGGGCAGGGGCCGACGGCGCCCGAGCTCGCGTGGGGCGCGACCTGGCCGAGCCTTGACGGCTTCCGGGAGCTCACCGCAGACCGGCGCGTGGTCCCCGTGGTGCGCCGGATCCTGGCCGACGACGTCACCCCGGTGGGCCTCTACCGCAGGCTGGCCCAGGGCCGCCCCGGCACGTTCATCCTCGAGTCCGCCGAGCTCGACGGGCGCTGGTCGCGCTACTCGTTCGTGGGCGTGTCCTCGATCGCGACGCTCACTGTGCGTGACGGCGAGGTCGCGTGGCAGGGCGAGGTCCCGACCGGTGTGCCTACCGAGGGGAGCCCCCTCGACGTCCTCGGCGGGGCGCTCGAGGTGCTGCGCACGCCCGCGATCGCGGGGCTGCCCCCGCTCACGAGCGGCCTCGTGGGCTCGGTGGGCTGGGACTTCGTGTACCAGTGGGAGCCCACGCTGCCGTCGAAGGCCCCCGAGGAGCTCGAGGTGCCCGAGCTCACGCTGTGCCTTGCCGTCGACCTCGCCGTGGTGGACCACATCGAGGGCGCCGTGTGGCTCGTGGCGAACGCGATCAACGTCGACGGCGCGGACACGGGGGTCGACGAGGCCTGGGCGAGCGCCGTGGCACGCCTCGACGCGATGCAGGCCGCGCTCGCCGAGCCCGTCCCCGCGCACGCCGCGGTGCTCGACCCGGACGCCCCGGAGCCCGCCTTCACGGCGCGCTCGACGCCCGAGGAGTACGCGCAGAACGTGCGCATCGGCAAGGAGGCGATCCGCGACGGCGAGGTGTTCCAGGTGGTGCTCTCGCAGCGCCTCGACCTCGACTGCCCCGCGGACCCGCTCGACGTCTACCGCGTGCTGCGCACGATCAACCCGAGCCCGTACCTGTACTACTTCCAGCTGCGGGACGAGCGGGGCACGGACTTCGCCGTGGTCGGCTCGAGCCCCGAGACGCTCGTCAAGGTCTCCGACGGGCGGGCCATGACGTACCCGATCGCGGGCTCGCGGCCCCGGGGCGCCACCCCGGAGGAGGACGTCGCCCTCGCGGAGGACCTCCTCGCGGACCCCAAGGAGCGCTCCGAGCACATCATGCTCGTGGACCTCTCGCGCAACGACATGGCCAAGGTGTGCGCGCCCGACTCCGTCGAGGTGGTCGAGCTCATGGCAGTGCGGCGCTTCTCGCACGTCACGCACCTGTGCTCCACCGTGGTCGGCACGCTGCGGCCCGGTGCGACGGCGCTCCAGACCCTCCAGGCGACGTTCCCCGCGGGCACGCTCTCGGGGGCCCCGAAGCCGCGCGCGATCGCGCTGATCGACGAGCTCGAGGCCGCCCGGCGGGGGACGTACGGCGGCACCGTCGGATACTTCGACTTCGCGGGCGACATGGACATGGCGATCGCGATCCGCACGGCGCTCATCCGCGAGGGCCGCGCGAGCGTGCAGGCCGGGGCGGGCATCGTCGCGGACTCCGTCGAGGAGCTCGAGTTCGCCGAGTCCCACAACAAGGCCGCGGCCGCGGTGCGCGCCGTGCAGATCGCGGCGCGCTTGCGCCCCGGCTCGTGACGGCGCCCACCGGGTCCGCGTCGCGCCGCGGGCACCGCGGCCGGGCCGCGCTCGCCGTGATCGCCGCGGCGCTCGGCGTCTTCGGGCTCGCCTCGGCGACCTGGTTCTCCGCGAGCGTCCCGGGAGCGGTGCAGGGAAGCGTCGAGGTCGCCTCGAGCGGGGCCGACGCCGTGCCCGCGCTCGGTGGGGTCGCCCTCGTGCTCCTCGCCGCCGGCGCGGCGCTCGGGCTCGTCGGGCCCTCGGGCCGCCGCGTGGTGGGGGCTCTCGTCGCTCTCGCGGGCGCGGTCGGTGGCGTGCTCGCGGTCCAGGTGCTCCGGGCACCGGGGGAGGCTCTGCGGGACGCGGTGGCCGCCACGACGGGGGTGGGCCATGTGCCCGCGCAGGTCGCGACGAGCCCGGTCGCATGGCTCACGGTCGCCCTCGCGGTCGGCGTCGTCGTCCTCGGTGCGTGGCACACGGCCGGTCGGGGAGCGTGGCCGACGCCGGGCGCCCGGCACGAACGTCCCACCGACCCCGGCACGGCGAGCGGCACGGCGAGCCCGCTCGACGACCCCGCGCGCACGTGGGACGCGCTGAGCGACGGCACCGATCCGACCTGAGGATTCCGATACGCTGGCGTCCACGACCGAGCAAGGAGAGCGCAGCACCATGACCGAGGAGCACGTCGACTACCTCCCGACCACGCGGACCCCGTGGAACGAGGGCAAGACGCTTGCCGCGTGGCTCACGACCTGGATCCTGCTCGCCGGCGGCGTGGCCGTGGCGCTCGGGTTCGTGCTGCCGAGCACGGTGCTCATCGTCGTGGGCGGCGTCGTCATCGTCCTGGGCCTCCTCGTGGGCCGGATCCTCGCGATCCTCGGCCACGGCAAGAACGGTGCGGGGACCGCGAAGCGAGACCGCAAGGCCCTCGCCGCCGGTCGCTCGCACTAGCCCCGAACCGCAACCGACGCCGAAGGATCACCATGTCGAGCCCCCAGGACCCGTTCGCCCCTCCCGGCGACGGCCAGCAGCCTGAGCAGCCCCAGCAGCCCGCCCAGCCCCCGGCTTACGGTCAGCCCCCGACGTACGGTCAGCAGCCGCCCGCGTACGGGCAGCCCGCCCAGCCTCCGGCGTACGGACAGGCGCCCGCGTACGGCCAGGCCCCGGCGTACGGACAGGCGCCCGCGTACGGCCAGCAGCAGTTCCCGCCGGCCTACGCCGGACCCCCGAACCCCAAGAACTCGCTCGGTGTGTGGGCGATCGTGCTCGCGGGCGTCGCGTTCCTCTGCGTCGGCCCGCTGGCGTCGATCCCCGGCGTGATCCTGGGTCACCTCGCCCTCAAGGCGAACAAGGAGGGGCTGGCCAACAACTACGGCATGTCCCTCACGGCCACGATCATCAACTGGGTGATCACGGCCGGGTACGTCGTCCTCTTCGTGTGGCTCTTCGCGTTCGGCGGCCTCGAGTGGTACTTCAGCGTCATCGAGGAGTCGATGCGCACGACCGGCTAGCGCGGTCGTGACTAGGCCCTCCACGGATGCCCGACGCCGCGAGCTCGTGCGCGTCGCAGCGGTCGGGCTCGGAGCGCTCGCCGCGGTGGCGCTCGTCGCCGTCGTGGACCCGCACGAGCCGGGCCACTACCCGACGTGCCCCACGCTCGCCCTCGCCGGGGTGTACTGCGCGGGCTGCGGGGCGCTGCGCGCGGTCCACTCGTTGACCCGGCTGGACCTCGCCGGGGCATGGGACATGAACCCGCTCCTCGTCCTCGCCGTGCCGTTCGTCGTCGCGGCCTGGGGCTCATGGGCATGGCGTGCGTGGTCGGGACGGCCGCGGCGCGCCCCCGCGCGTGCGTGGGTGGTGTGGTCGCTGTTCGCCGTCGTCGTCGGCTACTCCGTGCTGCGCAACGTCCCCGCCCTCGCCCCTTGGCTCGCGCCCTAGCGACTCGCAGGACGGAACCCTTGCCCCGGGAGGGGCGAGGCGTGGAAGGATGCGGCACGGCGAGCGAGCCCGCTCGCCTTCGCGCCCGACGCCCCGGAGGGGAACCGAGTGAGCACCCCGGACGAGCCGTTCGAAGGGCAGAACGCCCAGTTCGGCCAGCAACCGCCTTCCGGCCCCACGGGCAACATCCCGCCCAACCCGTACGGGCAGACGCCGCCCTACGGGCAGCAGCCACCCCCGTACGGGCAGTCCGCCACCCCGCCGTACGGACAGTCGAGCCCGCCCAGCGACCCGTACGGGCAGGCGAACCCGTACGGGCAGTCCAACCCCTACGGCCAGCAGAGCCAGTTCGGGCAGCAGAGCCAGTTCGGCCAGACGCCCTACGGGCAGCCGTCGCCGTGGTCGCAGCCCGTGGGCCCGCCCCCGCCCAACTACCTCGTGTGGGCCATCCTGTCGACGCTGTTCTGCTGCATGCCGCTCGGGGTCGCCTCGATCGTCTTCGCCGCGCAGGTGGGTTCGAAGTGGGGAATGGGCGACGTGGCCGGGGCATACCACTCGTCGAACAGGGCCAAGCAGTTCGCGATGTGGTCGGCGATCTCGGGCGTCATCGTCTTCGTCGCGTACATCGGACTTGCCGTCGTGGGTGGGGTGCTCGACAGCTACTAGACGGACGTCCCGCACCCTGGGCGCGGTCAAGGGGCGTGCGCCGTCGGGCCTACCATGGCGGGTACACGTGCGCCGGAGCCAGTTCGGCGCGCGTCTTGCGAGGGGAGGGTGCGTGACTGTTCTCGACGACATCGTCGCCGGAGCCCGCGAAGACCTTGCGGTGCGCGAGGCGGCAACACCGCTCGACGCGCTCAAGGAACGGGCCGCACGCCAGGACGGCGCCAAGGAGTGTCTCGAGCTGCTGTGGCGCAAGGACGCCGTCTCGGTCATCGCCGAGGTGAAGCGGTCGAGCCCCTCGCGCGGCGCGCTCGCCACCATCACCGACCCCGCGGAGCTCGCCGTCGAGTACGCCACGGGTGGCGCGGCCGCGATCTCCGTCCTGACCGAGGAGCGTCGGTTCAACGGCTCCCTCGCGGACCTCGACGCCGTGCGTGCCGCCGTCGACGTCCCCGTGCTCCGCAAGGACTTCGTGGTCACCCCCTACCAGGTGTGGGAGGCGCGGGCCCACGGTGCGGACCTCGTGCTCCTCATCGTCGCGGCCCTCGAGCAGACGGTCCTGACGTCGCTCGTCGAGCGCGTCCACTCGCTCGGGATGACGGCGCTCGTCGAGGTCCACGAGGCCGACGAGGTCGCTCGTGCCGTCGATGCCGGCGCGCGGCTCATCGGCGTCAACGCCCGCAACCTCAAGACGCTCGAGGTGGACCGGCAGACCTTCAACCGCGTCGCGCCCCTCATCCCGTCGGGCATCTGCCGCGTGGCGGAGTCCGGGGTGCGGGGACCGCACGACGTGGTCGAGTACGCGAGGGCGGGGGCCGACGTCGTGCTCGTGGGCGAGGCGCTCGTGACGGGTGACGCCCCGCGGCAGTCCGTCGCGGACCTCGTCGCCGCGGGTGCGCACCCCTCGCTGCGGGCGGTGCGCGGGTGAGCTCGGGACCCTACTTCGGTCAGTTCGGCGGCCGGTTCGTCCCCGAGGCGCTCATCGAGGCGCTCGACGACCTCGAGTCCGCGTGGGAGAAGTCGAAGGTGGACCCGGAGTTCACGTCCGAGCTCGAACGGCTCCACCGCACCTACTCCGGCCGCCCCTCGATCATCACGGAGGTGCCCCGGTTCGCCCGGCACGCCGGGGGAGCGCGCGTCATCCTCAAGCGCGAGGACCTCAACCACACGGGCTCGCACAAGATCAACAACGTGCTGGGCCAGGCGCTGCTGACCAAGCGCATCGGCAAGAAGCGCGTCATCGCGGAGACGGGCGCTGGCCAGCACGGCGTCGCGACCGCCACGGCGGCGGCGCTCTTCGACCTCGAGTGCACGATCTACATGGGTGCCGAGGACACGCGGCGTCAAGCGCTCAACGTGGCGCGCATGCGGCTCCTCGGCGCCGAGGTCGTGGCGGTCGAGGCGGGCTCACGCACCCTGAAGGACGCGATCAACGAGGCGTTCCGCGACTGGGTCACCAACGTGGCCACCACGAACTACGTGTTCGGCACGGCCGCCGGGCCCCACCCCTTCCCGGGGCTCGTGCGTGACCTGCAGCGGATCATCGGCGTCGAGGCGCGTCAGCAGGTCCTCGACCTCACGGGTGCGCTCCCGGACGCCGTCCTCGCGTGCGTGGGCGGCGGGTCCAACGCGATCGGTATCTTCCACGCGTTCCTCGAGGACACGGCCGTGCGGCTCGTGGGGCTCGAGGCGGCCGGCGACGGCGTCGAGACGGGCCGTCACGCCGCGACCATCACCGCCGGTCGACCCGGGGTGATCCACGGCGCACGGTCCTTCCTGCTGCAGGACGAGGACGGCCAGACGATCGAGTCGCACTCGATCTCCGCCGGCCTCGACTACCCCGGGATCGGCCCGGAGCACTCGCACCTCGCGGAGATCGGGCGCGCCGAGTACCGGCCCGTCACGGACGCGGAGGCGATGGACGCGTTCCGGCTCCTGTGCCGCACCGAGGGGATCATCCCTGCGATCGAGTCCGCGCACGCGCTCGCCGGGGCGCTCGCCCTGGGGCGAGAGCTCGGGCCCGAGGCGACGCTGCTCGTGAACCTGTCCGGGCGAGGGGACAAGGACGTCGAGACGGCGGGGCGCTGGTTCGGCCTGCTCGACGAGGAGGACCAGTGACGATCGTCAGCCAGACGAGCGAGAAGATCGAGTCGTTGCGCGCCGAGGGGCGCGCGGCGTTCGTCGCGTACCTGCCCGTCGGTTTCCCGGACGTGGCGGGCTCGGTCGACGCCGTGCGCACGGTCATCGAGGCGGGGGCGGACGTCGTCGAGCTCGGGATCCCGTACTCGGACCCCGTGATGGACGGCACCGTCATCCAGCACGCCACGCAGGCGGCGCTCGCCGGAGGAGTTCGGCTGCGGGACGCGTTCGCCGTCGTCGAGCAGGTCGCCGGTGCGGGCGTGCCGATCGTGCTGATGAGCTACTTCAACCCGATCCTCGCGTACGGCGTCGACGCGTTCTCGCGGGACCTCGCCGCGGCGGGTGGTGCGGGGATCATCACCCCGGACCTCATCCCGGACGAGGCGTCCGAGTGGGTCACGGCGTCGGACGCCCACGGGCTCGACCGGATCTTCCTCGTGGCCCCGAGCTCGACGCGAGAGCGCCTCGCCCTCACGGCGAAGGCGTCGCGCGGCTTCGTCTACGCGTCCTCGACGATGGGCGTCACGGGGGAGCGCGCGACGCTCAGCGCGGAGGCGGAGGCGCTCGTCGCCCGGACGCGCGAGGCGGGAGCCGAGCGGGTGTGCGTGGGCGTCGGTGTGTCCACACCGGAGCAGGCCACCGAGGTCGGGCGGTACGCCGACGGTGTGATCGTCGGTACCGCGCTCGTGCGCCAGCTGGTCGAGGCACCTGACCGGGCCGCGGGGCTCAAGAAGCTGTCCACCGTGGCACGTGCGCTCGCCGAGGGCGTGCGCGGTGCGCGTCGTGAGGAGACCGCATGATCTTGCCCGCCGCGATCCCGAGCCCGTCCCAGAGCGTCTGGTACCTCGGCCCGCTCCCGCTGCGCGCCTATGCACTCGCGATCCTCGCGGGCATCGTCGCCGCGGTGTGGATCTCGCAGCGCCGCATGGCCGAGCGTGGCGGTCCGTCCGAGCGCGTCATGGAGATCGTCTTCTGGGCGGTCCCGTTCGGGATCGTCGGCGGTCGCATCTACCACGTGATCTCCTCGCCGCAGGCGTACTTCGGCCCGGACGGCGAGCCGTGGAAGGCGTTCGCGATCTGGGAGGGCGGACTCGGCATCTGGGGTGCGATCGCGCTCGGAGCCGTGGGTGCCACGATCGGGTGCCGTCGGCAGAACGTCCGGTTCTCGTCCTTCGCCGACGTGGTCGCTCCCGCGCTCCTCGTGGCCCAGGCGATCGGTCGCCTCGGCAACTGGTTCAACCAAGAGCTCTTCGGCGGGGCGACGACGCTGCCCTGGGGGCTGCGCATCGACGAGGCCCACCTGCCCGCCGGCTACGACGTCG
>JAAYZM010000133.1 GCA_012514835.1 Actinomycetales bacterium | reverse complement strand
GATGTCCAGGAGTTCATGATCGCCCCCGTTGGCGCGAGCTCCTTCCGCGAGGCGCTGCGCACGGGCGCCGAGGTGTACCACGCCCTCAAGTCCGTGCTCAAGGAGCGCGGCCTCGCCACCGGTCTGGGCGACGAGGGCGGGTTCGCGCCCAACCTAGAGTCCAACCGCGAAGCGCTCGACCTCATCGTGGTTGCCATCGAGAAGGCGGGCTTCAAGCCGGGCGACGACATTGCGCTCGCGCTCGACGTCGCCGCCTCGGAGTTCTACGAGAAGGGCAAGTACACGTGGGAGGGCGGCAAGAAGACCGCCGAGGAGATGACCGAGTACTACGCGACCCTGGTCGAGGACTACCCGCTCGTGTCCATCGAAGACCCGCTGAACGAAGACGACTGGGAGGGCTGGACGCACTTCACGGCTCAGCTCGGGGACAAGGTGCAGATCGTCGGCGACGACCTGCTGGTCACCAACCCGTCGTTCCTCAAGCGCGCCATCGAAGAGAAGGCGGCCAACGCGCTGCTGGTGAAGCTCAACCAGATCGGCACGCTGAGCGAGACCATGGACGCCGTCGCGATGGCGACCCGTGCGGGCTTCACCTCGATGGTGTCGCACCGTTCGGGCGAGACGGAAGACACCACGATTGCTGACCTCGTCGTGGCGCTCAACACCGGCCAGATCAAGACCGGCGCCCCCGCGCGCGGTGAGCGCATCGCGAAGTACAACCAGCTGCTCCGCATCGAAGAGGAGTTGGACGACGCAGGCGAGTTCGCAGGCAAGGCGGCGTTCCCGCGCCGCTACGCGTAGTCCGCTCGGGCGCAGCGCGCCGCGATCCCATCTGCGGACTCGCGGCGCGCGCGCCGGGGTGCGGGGCCGCCCGAGACCGACAATGGTCGGCGTGAGTGCCCCTCAGCGTCCAGGCGCGCCGCGGCCGTCGGGTCGTGGCGTTCCCGCGCGCACCAGCGGCGATGACGGGCGGGGCACCCCCGCTCGTGGCAGTGGCGATGCTGGGCGCGGCGCCCCTGCTCGTACCAACGCAGAACCCGGTCGGGGAACGCCCGCTCGTGCCAGCGGCAACGGCGCACGCCGCGGTGGCGCGACTCGGACTGGCACCTCGTCGCGTGCTCGCCCGGTCGCTCCCGCGCCCCACGCCGCCCCCCGGCGAGACGCCCGGCCCGGAGCGGGGCCGTCGTCCGGTCCCGTGCGCAAGGTGTCGACCCGCCCTGGTGGTCCCAGCGGCCCCGGCCGCACGACGCCCGTCGCCAAGCCGCGCATCGACCCGGCGCCAGCCAAGGGATCGCTCGCGACCGTGCTGTCCTGGCGCACCGGCGTACTCGTAGGCGTGATCATCCTTGCGGCAGCGGTGCTGATGCCCACCGTGCGCGCGTACTTCGCACAGCAGGACGAGTTGCGTGAGCTGAGGGCCGAGGTGGAGGACGCCCGCACCGAGGTCGAGGACCTTGAGGCCGAGGTGGCGCGGTGGGACGATCCCGCGTTCGTGGTCGCGCAGGCGCGAGAGCGGCTTGCCTATGTGTTCCCTGGCGAGACGCCGTACACCGTGATCGACCCGGAGTTTGTGCAGACCCACGCCGAGGGCTCACCTGCCGCCGCGAGACTGCCCGGAGCCGACGCATCGGCCCCATGGTTTGAGGTCATGTGGGACTCGATTCTTGTCGCGGGCAACGGCCCGCCCGTGACCGCAGACGAGGCTGCAGCGGCCAACCAGCCCGAGGATGACACGCCGCTGACCGACGTAGACTTCGGAGGGTGACCGACTCGCCAGCGACCGCGCACGACCTCGCGGTGTTGCAGGCCCAGTTGGGGCGCGAACCGCGAGGTGTGGTGGCCATCGCGGCGCGCTGCGTGTGCGGCAACCCGACGGTGGTCCACACGTCGCCGCGACTTCCGGACGGCACTCCGTTCCCCACGCAGTACTACCTGACGCACCCCGCGGCGGTGGCGGCGGTGTCCACGCTTGAGGCGAACGGGGAGATGAAAGTCATGCAGGCGCGGCTCGGTGATGATGCCGAGCTCGCCGCCGCGTATCGCGACGCGCACGAACGCTACCTCGAGGAGCGCTACGCCCTGGAGGATGTGCCGGAGATCCACGGGATCTCTGCCGGCGGCATGCCGGACCGCGTCAAGTGCCTCCACGTGTTGGTGGGCCACGCGCTGGCGGCGGGGTCCGGCGTGAATCCGTTCGGCGATGAAGCGCTCCAGCAGATCGCCGACCGGTGGAGTCCGCAGCGGTGCACGTGTGAGGCGGTCACTGCGCCCGACAATCCAGAGGAGACCTCATGACCCGTGTCGCGGCCGTCGATTGCGGCACCAACTCGATTCGCCTGCTCATCGCCGACGTTGACGTCACAGCCGGCACTCTCACGGATGTCACGCGCACTATGACCGTGGTCCGCCTCGGTCAAGGGGTCGACAAAACGGGCGAGTTCGCGGCGGATGCCCTGGAGCGCACGCTTGCAGCAACGGACGACTACGCGGCGCAATGCCGTGACGCGGGGGTGGAGGCGGTGCGGTTCGTCGCGACGTCGGCGACTCGTGACGCGCGCAACCGCGACGAGTTCCTCGACGGCGTGCGGGCGCGGCTGGGCGTGACGCCCGAGGTGATCTCTGGCGATGAAGAGGCGCGGCTGAGCTTCCGTGGCGCGACGTCGGTGCTGGATGCGGGCCACGACGCGCCGTTCCTGGTGGCCG
>JAAYZM010000018.1 GCA_012514835.1 Actinomycetales bacterium | reverse complement strand
TGCTGCCGCGCTTCGACACGATCGACGGCACGGCGGGCACCGTGCGCCGGGGCGTCCCCGTGCGAAAGGTCGGCGGCCACCTCGTCACGACGGTGCTCGACCTCATGCTCGCCCAGTACGGCGTCGGGCGTGCGGGCCTGCCGGGGACGTGGCCGAGCGGCTACGACGACGCGAGCGAGCCGTGCACGCCCGCGTGGCAGGAGCAGTTCACGGGGGTCCCGGCGGCGAAGGCCGAACGCATCGGCCGGGAGTTCGCGGCGAACGCCGAGGAGTCCCGTGGCCGCTCGATGATCATCATGGGGGCGGGCACCAACCACTGGTTCCACTCCGACACGATCTACCGCGCCTTCCTCGCCCTCACGACGCTCACGGGCTGCCAAGGAGTCAACGGCGGTGGCTGGGCGCACTACGTGGGTCAGGAGAAGGTCCGCCCGCTCACGGGCTTCAACCACTACGCGAACGCGCTCGACTGGCAGCGCCCGCCGCGCAACATGATCCAGACGGCGTTCTGGTACCTCAACTCGAGCCAGTACCGTTACGACACCTTCGCGGCCGACGCCCTCGCAGCCCCCGAGGCCGCGGGTGCGCAGGGACGATTCGCGGGCATGACGACGGCCGACCTCGTCGCGCAGTCCGCACGCCTGGGCTGGATGCCGTCCTACCCGACCTTCGACCGCAACCCGCTCGACCTCGCCGACGACGCCGCCGCGGCAGGGCAGGAGGTGGCCGAGCACGTTCCGGCCGAGCTCAAGGCGGGGCGGCTGCGCTTCGCCGCGGAGGACCCCGAGGCACCCGAGAACTTCCCGCGCGTGCTGACCGTGTGGCGCGCGAACCTGCTCGGCTCCTCCGCGAAGGGCAACGAGTACTTCCTGCACCACCTGCTCGGCACGGACTCGAACCTTCGCGCGAGCGAGGCGGACGCGACCCGGCGCCCCCGCGACGTCGTCTGGCACGAGGAGGCCCCCACCGGCAAGCTCGACCTGCTGCTCTCGCTCGACTTCCGCATGACGAGCACGACGATCTACTCCGACGTCGTCCTGCCCGCTGCGACCTGGTACGAGAAGTACGACCTCAACACGACGGACATGCACCCGTTCGTGAACTCCTTCAGCCCTGCGATCTCCCCGCCGTGGCAGACGCGCACCGACTTCGACATCTTCCACACCCTCGCGCGGCAGCTGTCCGTGCTCGGGGCCGAGCACCTCGGGGTGCGCAAGGACGTCGTCGCGGTGCCGCTCACGCACGACACCCCCGACGAGATGGCCTACCCGCACGGGATCGTCGCAGACTGGCGGACGGGGGAGGTCGAGCCGATCCCAGGCAGGACGATGCCCAGGCTCGTCGTCGTCGAACGGGACTACGGGGCGATCGCCGCGAAGCTCGCGACGCTCGGTCCGCTGCTCGAGAAGCTCGGCACGACGACGAAGGGCATCACCTTCGACGTCCGTGAGGAGATCGACTACCTCGCGCGCAAGAACGGCGTCGCGCGGGACACGGGGCACCCGCTCATCGACGGGCGGCCCCTGCTCACCCAGGATCGCTTCGCGTGCGAGATGATCCTCGCGCTGTCAGGGACCACGAACGGCCGGCTCGCCGTGC
>JAAYZM010000132.1 GCA_012514835.1 Actinomycetales bacterium | reverse complement strand
GCCCTTGACCTTGAGGTCGCGGACCACGACGACGGTGTCGCCGTCGGCCAACACGTTGCCGACCGAGTCGCGGATCACCCGGGGGACGTCGTCGGCAGCGTCCGACGCCTCGGCGGGCGACCACTCGTGCGCGCACTCGGGGCACACGAGCAACGCACCTATCTCGTAGGTGTACTCGCTCGAGCACTCGGGGCAAGGCACCAGGGCGTCGGTCATGGGGTGAATGCTACGGATCTGGCCAGTGGGAACGCGCCGGGATGAACACCCTCTTGACGACACATGGGACGAAGTGGTGAAGTTCGGACTCGTACGATCCACACAACTAGAAAGCAGGGGGAAATGAAGACCTTTCTCACCGTATGTCTCTCGCCGCAGTTCTCATCGTGAGCCTCGGTGCCGCGGGCGCAAGCTCGGCGAGCGCTGCCTCGTGCTCGGCCAGTCCGGTCTCGATCTGGAAGGCCTACAACGTCAACTGCTCCTACGTGCAGCACTGGGACAGGCTCGAGAACGGCACGGTGAAGTACGCGCCGCGGGTTACGCCGCAGCGCTGGTCCGACCAGGGCGCGTGCCACGCGTACGTCAAGTCGTACGGCGCGCTCAAGGGTGTCAAGGTCAACTGGGTCTAGTGATGACCAGTGCAGGGGGCCCATGGCGACACCTGATCCCCAGGGGACTCACCTTCGCCGTCCTGGCGGTGCTCGTGGCGGGCTGTTCGCCTGCCGCGAGCCCGCCGGAGGGCGGACCCACGCAAGCAGCACCAGGCACGGGGGCAGGCTTGGCGGCTCAGGGCATCGAGAGCTCGCCCCTCCCCGATGGCGCTGAGGTGCCCGAGTTCACGGGGCCGTGGGCGGGAGACTTCGAGCGGGCGTACCGGCTGTCGACGTCCGAACTGCAGCGCACTGTGCTGAGCGACGGTCAGGTGACGGAGCAGGAGAACCTCGCCCTCCAGGACGCCTTCCGATCGTGCCTCGAGGCGCGGCAGTTCACCGAGATCGAGTTCGAGGACAACGGCGGCTTCACCGTGCGACCGCCCGACGGGGACGATATGGACGCCACGAACGCCGTGGTGACCGCGTGCCAAGACGTCGAGCTCGGTGAGGCGTCGGCGCTGTACTTCCATATCCAGCGCAACCCGGGTAACGCGAACGAGCCAGAGATCATGGTCGCGTGCCTTGCGCGGCAAGGTCTGACCCCACCCGGGTACACGGTGGATGACTACTTGCGGGATTCACCCGCCGGGTCGCTCCCGTTCGATACCGATGACATCAAGTTTAGCGAGTGCAACGCTGATCCCCTCGGGGCAGGGCAGTGAGGACCGGCCCTCTCATCGCTGGTCTCGGGCTGCTCGCCGCGGCCGCGACGGGGGGCCTCGTCGTCGTGCTGCTGACCCAACCCTTCGCCCCGACGCAGCTCGAGGCGGTGGGTGCTGCGACGTCGGCGCCCGTAGTGACCCAGTCGTTCCACGACGAGCGGGCAGTGAGCGTGCGGGCCGAGGTGGGTGAGCCGGTCTCGGTGACCCTCCCGGGGGCCGGCCGTGTCACGTCCGTCGCGTGCACGCGCGGCGATCAGCTCACCTCAGGCTCGGCACCGCTCGCGCTCGAGGGGAAGCCAGTGCTCGCCCTGCACCTGGCCAGCCCGCCGTGGCGCGACCTCGCCGTGGGTGCCAAGGGGCGCGACGTCGACGCGTTGCGCGCAGAGCTCGAGCGGCTCGGGTACGACGTCGCTTCCGCCGACGGCGGGACGCCGCTCGGTCAGGACGTCCTCGCAGCGTTCCGTGCGCTCGCCCAGAGTGTCGACCTCGATGTGCCGCAGGCAGGCCCGGTGCCGCTCAATTCGGTCGTGTGGCTCCCAACCCCCGAGCTGACCGTCGACGAGTGCCTCGTCCGGCTCGGTGAGCAGGTTGCTCCCGGGGCAGAGTTCGTCCGGAGCGCTCGACCGCTCGTGTCGGCATCAGTGGCACCGTGGCCAGGCACGCTCGCGGCAGGTGAGCGCGTAGTGGTGGTCGACGGTGTCGAGCTGCCCGTGGACGATGCCGGGACGATCCTCGACCTCGAAGGCCTCTCCGTGACGTCGGCCTTCCGCGGGGCGACCGTCG
Source organism: Actinomycetales bacterium (assembly GCA_012514835.1). Taxonomy (GTDB): domain Bacteria; phylum Actinomycetota; class Actinomycetes; order Actinomycetales; family Cellulomonadaceae; genus JAAYZM01. Next base: position 2,189 of record JAAYZM010000132.1, on the reverse strand, counting down.
AGGGCGGCTCCGTGAGCGAAGGTGCGATCGTGGGAAGTCTCAGGCTCGTGGAGCCGGTCGACGTGGCCGTTGTCCCGCCCGGTGCAGTCACCACCACGGACGGTGTCACGGGCTGTGTCGCGACCAGCGCCGGGGAACTGCGGCAGGTCCGGGTGGTCGGATCGCAGCTGGGCCAGACGTTCGTCGTGTTCGACACCACCCCCGACGAGATCGCATTGACAGGCCCTGAGTCGTGTCCGTGAGGATTGACGCCCTCGGGCACCGGTTTGATGGAGGGCCGTGGCTCTTCCGCGGCCTGACAAGCACCCTCGAGCCCGGACACGTCTACGCTCTGACGGGCCCGTCGGGTTCCGGCAAGAGCACGCTCCTCGCGATCCTCGCCGGCTGGATCCAGCCTGCGGCCGGGACTGTCGAACGGTCGGACTCAGGGTGGGTGACCTGGGTTGCGCAGCACCCGCACGGTGTCGCCCACCGTGCTGTGCTCGACCACGTGGCCCTGCCCCTGCTCGCCCGGGGAGTGCAACCGCGCGCCGCGGAAGCGAAGGCGCAGAGGCTCCTCGAGCGATTCCGGCTCGCTGAACGTTCCCACCACCCGTTCAGTGCGCTGTCCGGCGGTGAGGCGCAGCGCCTCATGCTGGCACGCGGGATCGCCGCGGAGCCATCCCTGCTGCTTGTTGACGAGCCCACCGCGCAGCTCGACCGCCGGACGGCCGCCACGGTGGACGCCGTCATCGGGGAACTGGCGCGCGAAGGGACCGTCGTCGTCGTCGCGACGCACGACGCACAGACGCGAGACGCCTGCACGGACCGCCTCGACCTCGAGGACTACGCGGCATGAGGTGGCGGGCGATCACGCGTGAGGCGTGGCGCAACGTGGTCAGCGGGACCTCGCGGGCCGGGATCGTCGCGGTCGTCCTCGTCACCGCTGCCGTGGGGCTCCTGCTCACGGACCTCTTCGCGGTGCGCGGGATCGTGGACCGGGTCGACGAGTTCCGCAGCGCTGGCGCGGACGTCCTCGTGTTCAGCGCCGCGAGCGGGGTGGACCCTGTCCGGTGCGAGGGGATCGCCTCCGCCCCGGGAGTCCACGCGGCGGGCGCCGTGCGCCGAGACCCCGACCGCTACATCAGCACGATGCCCGGCTCGTCCATCCCCACCTACGAGGTGAGTCCCGGTTTTGCCGCCGTCGTGCACGCGGCACCAGCCGAGGGCGTGGGTGTGGTCCTCTCGCGGGAGCTCGCGACCACGCTGCAGGTAGTCCCCGGGGGCGGCGTCCATGTCCTTGCAGACGGTTCCGGGCCGGCCCCCACCCGGGTCGCGGGCGTCTACGACTACCCGGCCGACGGGCGGATGAGCGGGTTCGGGTTCGCGATGCTGGTGCCGACGCTCGATCGTGGCCCCTTCGACGCGTGCTGGGTGCGGCAGTGGCCGCAGAGCGCCGAGACCGAGGTTCTCTTGCGTTCGGTCGCGGTGGCCGACGCCGGCACCGACGCGACACCCCCTGAGCTGACGCAGCTCAATACGTCCCTGGGGCGCCAGCTCGACGCGCGGGCGCTCTTCCTCGAACGACCCACGCGGTGGCTCCCCCTGGTTGGCCTCCTGGTCGCAGCCGCCGTCGGCTTCGCCGTGGTGCGATTGCGGCGGCTCGAGATCGCTTCGGCCCGGCACCTGAGAGTGCCCCACGGTGCGCAGGTGCTCGGCGTCGTGCTCGAGAGCTGTGCGTGGGCAGTGCCCGTGCTGCTTGTGGGGGCGCTCGCCGGTGCGTGGGTCGCCAGCTCGGGGGTCGCTGCGGACCGCGGGTCCACCATGGCCCTGGCGATGCTCGCCCCGATCGGCGTGGTGCTCGGCGGTATAGCCGGGAGCGTTCTGGGAGTCGTGTCAGTGCGAGAGCGGGCGCTGTTGCGATACCTCAAGGAGAGGTAGTGAGGAACCAGGCGGCCGGCTGGTGGTCGAGGACTCGCATGGGCGGTGGGCTCTAGGCCTTCTTGACGACGCTGGACTTGAGCTGCATCTGGCCGAAGCCGTCGACATTGCAGTCGATGTCGTGGCCGTCCACGCCGTCGACAAGCCGGATGCCGCGGACTTTCGTGCCCACCTTGATGGACGTGGGGGAGCCCTTGACCTTGAGGTCGCGGACCACGACGACGGTGTCGCCGTCGGCCAGCACGTTGCCGACCGAGTCGCGGATCTCG